>NZ_JAEHBX010000029.1:0-63090 GCF_016483395.1 Bacillus cereus group sp. N21 | reverse complement strand
CATGAAATTATATTGAAAAGAAGTTACATATAATGAAAAATTACATGTCTTTCCAAATGGAACCGGTCTGTTCAGATTAAATATATTCTTTTCGTATCACAAAGCTAATGTTAAATGAACAGGAGAAATAATGGAATTAAATGTTGTTTATAGAAGTTAATAATAAAAAATATGTATGTGAATTATAATTTTTTACATATAAAGGACGCAGTAAGAAGAAATTTTCTCAGAATGAATAAATTAGCAGCAATAAATCCAATTGGTAATTTTGGAAATAAGAATGTTTGCGGAGTGAAGAATAAAAGTTTATAGTGGGGAGTGTCCTAATAACCGGACGGATTTTTAGAAAGTTAGATAGAAATAAAAAATGTTACAAATGCATTTTATTAAATATATATCAAGGTCAAAAATGTTTGGTAAGAAATAGTTGAATAAATAAAGACTTCAACTTATAATTACTAATATTCTTCATAAGGTTAAAGAAAAGTGAGGGCTGTTTGGGGAAAGTAAATTCAAAACAGAGATAGACTTATAAAAAATAAACCTTGGATGATTAAAAGAGGTGGAGAGATGAAACAATTATTATTAAAGAGCAAGCGTGTGTTAAGTAATCATTTTGGGTTCTTTATTTTTGCAGTTGTTTTATTCTGGTTAAAAACATATGCAGCATATGTTACAGAATTCGACTTAGGAATATCGAACACAATCCAAAAATTCTTGCTATTTTTTAACCCGCTAAGCTCAGCTGTCCTATTTTTAGGACTTGCATTATTTGCAAAAGGGAAACGATCTTATATTTGGTTAATTATTATTAATTTGTTACTGTCAATTATCTTATACTCAAACGTAGTATATTATCGCTTTTTCAGCGATTTTATTACGTTCCCGACATTAACACAAACGAATAACTTTGGAGATTTAGGTGGTAGTATTTTAGCGTTATTACATCTATATGATCCATTATATTTCTTAGACACAATTATCTTGCTTGTGTTGGTAATAACAAAATTCGCTAATCCAAAACCAATTCGTGTTGCAAAATATAAATTGTCACTTGTATTTATTATGGGGATTTTGATTTTTAGCATCAACTTAGGTTTAGCAGAATCTGATCGTCCTGAATTACTAACAAGAACGTTTGACCGCAACTACATTGTGAAATACTTAGGTGCGTACAACTATACAATTTATGATGGCATCCAAAGTATGAAAGCATCGACAGAACGTGCTTTAGCGGATGGAGATAGCATGACCGGTGTAAGAAACTATATTACATCGAACTATGCAAGCCCTAACCCAGAGTATTTTGGTAAGGGGAAAGGTATGAACGTTATCTATATTCATTTAGAGTCGTTCCAAAACTTTTTAATTAATTACAAGTTGAACGGACAAGAAGTTACACCATTCTTAAATTCATTTACACAAGATGCAAATACACTGTATTTTGATAACTTCTTCCATCAAACAGGACAAGGTAAAACATCTGATGCGGAGTTTATGTTAGAGAACTCACTATTCGGTTTACCACAAGGGTCTGTATTTACAAACAAAGCTCATAATACGTATCAAGCAGCACCAGCTATTTTAGGACAGCAGGGCTATACATCTGCGGTGTTCCATGGTAACTATAAAACATTCTGGAATCGTGATGATATTTATAAATCATTTGGATTTAATAAATTCTTTGATGCATCATATTATGATATGAATGAAAAAGATGTTGTAAACTATGGTCTGAAAGATAAACCATTCTTTAATGAATCTATTCCAATGTTACAAACATTAAAACAACCGTTCTATGCGAAGTTTATTACGTTATCAAATCACTTCCCTTATCCAATTAATAAGGATGAAGCGACAATTGAACCAGCAAAAACTGGTGATTCATCTGTAGATACGTATTTCCAAACAGCCCGTTATTTAGATGAATCTGTAAAAAGCTTTATGGATTACTTGAAGCAATCTGGTTTATATGACAATTCGATCATTGTGATGTATGGAGACCATTATGGTATTTCAGATAATCATAATGCAGCGATGTCACAAATCATGGGTAAAGAAATTAATTCATTTGAAAATGCACAATTACAACGTGTACCTTTAATCATTCATGTTCCAGGAATGAAGGGCGGAGTTCAACACCAATATGGCGGAGAAATCGATGTTCTTCCAACGCTGTTACATTTACTAGGTACCGATACAAAGAATTATATCCAATTTGGTACCGATTTATTATCACCAGAGCATCAACAAGTTGTTCCGTTCCGTAATGGTAACTATGTAAGTCCGGCCGTTACTGCGCTTAATGGAAAGTATTATGACACAACCACTGGAAAACCAGTAGAAGCAACGGATGAAATCAAACAAAATGAAAAAATGGTTCAACAGAAACTTAAATTTTCTGATGAAGTTGTAAACGGAGATTTATTACGATTCTACACACCAGAAGGATTTACACCAGTAGATCGTTCGAAATATAACTATAATCATCGTGATAAAAATAAGACGAAAGTAAAAACTACGCAAGAAGGTTAAACGTAATAAAATAAATCAACGTCAGTCTCCTTATAAGGATAAATATCCTTGTGAGGAGGCTTTTCTATTTTGGAGACATTTGATAATTTCACATACCGCATTGATAAAGTATAATAAATGTATGAAAAGAGTACAATTATTGCACACTACAGAAACGATAATTTGGAGTTAATTTTATGGGGGATACAAGATACTATATTAGTAGAAAGTGATTGGAACAATCTAATTTTGCAAAGTTAGTATCTATACTTGTAAAATTAATAACTTCTATTTTCTAAACAAATAAAAATAAAAAAAGACTTGATTTTCCTATAAAGAAAATCAAGTCTTTTTTATTACATACGTTTATCATGCCAGAAGTTTAATGGGAAATGTTCATCTTCTTGATAACTTTCCAGTTCATAACCTTTTTCTTTTAGACCTTTAATGATCCCAGGCACAGCTTTTACTGATTGTGGATGAATATCATGCATTAACACGACCTCGATTGGATTTGTAGCACCAGCAAGAACATTTTGTACAATTTGCGCCGAGGCAGCATCTACTGGCATTTTATTATATCTCCAGTCTAAAGAGTCAATTGTCCAATCCCAAACCTTAAAACCACCTTCAGCAACTTTATTGCGGAGCGCTTCATTCAATCCTGGCATTGAGCCATATGGTGGACGTGTTAAGATAGGGGATTTTCCGATAATCCCAGCAATTAAACTTTGATCTTCTTTCATTTCATCCACATAATGTCCTTCAGTATATAGCTTTTTGTAGTTATGTGTCATACTGTGCATACCAACATAATGTCCTTCGGCTAATTCTTGTTTCACAAGATCTGGAAATGCTTTAACGTTTGCTCCAATTAGGAAAAATGTAGCTTTCGCATCTTCTTTTTTCAACATTTCTAATAGCTCAGCAGTGTACTTTCCAGGACCATCGTCAAATGTTAAGTAAGCAACTTTTCTAACTTGCCCGTTATATTGTTTTGGAGCTTCTTTCGGAGCTAGAGCAGTTTGAATTTCACTTACAAGTTGAACAGATTTTGTTTCATCTCCCGTACTTGCCCGAGCAATATGAGTTGGACCGTACATTGCTTCGTATAAAAATAATACCCCGACGCAAATTAACAATGCCCTTTTTACTAAGGTTGTCATTCGAATTCCATTGTGCATAGTTTTCCTTCTCTCTATAATAGTTCTACTCTACTATATTAGCAATTTTAGGTAGGTAAATGCAAAAAAAGATTTTTACAAGTACAAAAAAGTTTGTAAAAAAGTATGTAAGATTTTGTTGTTCTTACTGTGATAATTATTCTTGCTTAGCAGGTTTTTGAAAATGAAAAGAGAAATGGATAAAAAACAGTAATGCGTTGGTTAAAAAAATCTAAATTCTATAATTGTACATATGCGTTTTTAAAATGAAAAAGGTGTGATAAAAGTGAAAAAATAGCTTGTTTACATGCCCAACATTCAAATATTGAATATATAGAAAGAGCATTTGAAGTATTGGAGGTAGAATTAATTCATTTTGTGGATCCCATCTTGTCGAGGAGGATAGAAAGTGATAAGGGGTTTGGAAGGGCTCAAGCTCAAAATAAGTTGAAAAATCAGCTGAAATGGATAGCAGAAAGTAATATAGATGCAGTTTTAAGAGAAGTGAATGTCAGTTCCATAGTTAATCAGTTTTAATTTTTTTGCTACTGCTTGTGAAGCGAAATTATCCCAAGAAGTGCTATAAAGAGGAATACGACCTTCCTCTTGTACGGCTTTCGCCCAAGCTGCTACAACATTATAGCCATATCCTTTCCCTTGGAAGGACACTAATGTTTCTACACTTGCTTCAGCGGCTATAGTTGTACTTCTTGCACTACAGCATATAGAAGCAATCATTTCGTTTTCAAGAATTACAAAACAAGGTTGTCGCCATTTTAACTGATGTAATAAATTTGGAAAGCTGTATTGAAGAAGTTCTTTATTTGTCTCCGTAATCTTTATTGCTCGGATAGGATTATCTAGATTATTTGGAAATACAAAAGCAGGCCCTATCCAGATTTTATGTATCGGCTGTTCTCCGCTTAGTATGTGCATAATTTTTGCTAAATCTATGTGATTAGGATGATTGGTAAATAATTCTTCAATCTCATTTATTAGAACGTTGGGTAGATTAAAGCGATATCGTCTAATCGTACCATCTTTTGTATGACCAAGAAAAAAACGAGGTGCAACTGTTCTTTCAGGTTCGTTAATACTTGTTATTTTTCCAAATTGATTATGAGAAAATAAAACTTCAGTCTGAATAGACATTAATTCAAAATTCGAAAGCAATGTATCATTCACCCCCTTATTCATTGCATATGTGTAATATTATATAACATAAAAATCAAAATTCCTTCTTTAGTTAGGTAAGATATTTCATTGCATCTTTTTTTAGGTTTATTTAATTTCACATACCGTATTTAAAAATAAAAACTAGGAAAATAATAAATAATGTCGAATATATCGTAAGTGCGTATTTAAGGCAAGGAGAAATATCATAAAAACGAGGTGCCCAAATGATATTAGAAGAAGTCATGCATCAGCTTGAGGAATGTGGAACAGAACAAAATCGTAAAACATATAGGAACCATGGGGCAAAAGAGCCACTATTTGGTGTTAGTTTTGCAAACTTAAAACAATTAAAGAAGAAAATCAAAAAAGATCATGAATTAGCCATGTCATTATGGGAAACAAAAAATATGGATGCAATGACATTAGCTACAATGATTGTTGATCCAAAAAAATTCACGTCAGAGCAGTTGGATGAATGGGTACAAGAGGTTGATTATTATTGTTTGATGGATGTACTCATGTCTGCTGTAAGTTCGTCTCCAATTGCAATAGAGAAATTGAAAAAGTGGACAGCATCTCAAGATGAATGGATTGGTAGAGCGGGTTGGTCTTTACTCGCTCATGTTGCTATAAAGGATAAATCGTTAGAAGATGAATTTTTCCTACCATTTTTAAAAGAAATTAAGGCTCATATACATACTGGAAAAAATCGAAAAAAAGAAGCAATGAATAGTGCACTTATTGCGATTGGAATTCGAAATGATGAGCTTGAGCAAAAAGCAATCACAATTGCACGTGAAATTGGAAAGGTTGATGTTGATCATGGTGCCACTTCATGTAAAACACCTGAAGCAGAGGCATATATTATAAAAGCACGGGATAGAGAAAGAAATAAAAAAAGAAAATGAAAGAAGGAGAACAGCATGAAAGCAATTGACGCTGCACGAAAAATTATTGAATCACAATTTCCACATTGCGACGTCGCTTTATTAGGAGGAAGTATTGCAAGGGGAGAAGCAACCAAAACATCTGACCTTGATATTGTAATATTGGATGATAGTCTATCTCATTGTTATCGTGAATCTTTTTTTAGTAATGGTTGGCCAGTTGAAGTTTTTGTACATAATTTTAAAACATATAAAGAATTTTTTAAAAGTGATTGTGAGCGAGGACGACCTTCTTTACCTCAACTTGTTGCGGAGGGAATTGTTTTACAAGGAGAAAAGAAAATCGTGACGAACTTGAAGCAGGAAGCACAACAACTATTAGATAAAGGTCCTGAAAAGTGGACAGAAGAACTTATCAGACAGAAGCGTTACTTTATTACGGATGCACTAGACGATTTTATTGGTGCGACAAAGAGGGAAGAAGAATTGTTTATTGCTAATCTTTTGGCTGATTTAGTTCATGAATTTGTACTTCGAGTAAACGGACAATGGGTTGGAAATTCTAAATGGTTTATTAGGATGTTAAGAAAATATGATGAATTATTTGCAGAGCAATTTGTTGAAGCTTTTGATCATTTTTATAAAACTGGAGAGAAGAAGAAACTTATTGCTTTTGTAGAGAACACTTTAGAAAACTATGGAGGCAGGTTGTTTGAAGGTTTTTCTATAGGGAAATAAAAGGGAGATGGAAAAATGAATGTACCAATTGTTCAATTAAGAGAACTTTCACTAGAAGATATAGAAGATCGATATCAATGGTCATTAGATAAAGAAGTAACAAAACATTTAGTTGTACCTGATCAATATCCACCGTTTACACGTGATGAGACAAAAAGATGGATTGAGATGTGTATGAATCGAGAAAATGGGTATGAACAACGAGCTATTGTTACTAGAGATGGTGTGCATATCGGCTGGGTCGATTTAAAAAACTTTGATACAACGAATAAAAATGCTGAATTAGGAATTGCAATTGGTAACAAAGAATATTGGGGGCGAAGATATGGTATTGCAGCGCTATACAGCATGTTACAAATTGGATTTTATGAATTTGGTCTAGAGAAAGTGTGGCTACGCGTTGATGCGGATAACATAAATGCGATAAAAAGTTATGAAAAGGCTGGGTTTGTTTGTGAAGGAATCATGAGAAATGATAGATTACGAGAAGGTGCATTTATTAATCGGTATCGTTTTAGTATGTTGAAAGAAGAATATGAAATTATTAATAAAAAAGTTTTGAATATATAATATTATTATGTAAACAAAAGTGGATTAAGTTTAGAAATTTAATGATGAGAGGATGCATACAAATGATTCGAGTTTTATCAGACTTAGATGCAGTACAATATTGGAACTTACGCTTACAAGCACTACAAATGAATCCAGAAGCATTCGTGACAACTTATGAAGAAGCGATGCAAAAAGAAAACCCTGTTGAGGAAGTTGTTCGAAATTTAAATTCAAAAACTAGTTACACATTCGGTGCTTTTAATAAAGAGAATCAACTAATGGGTGTAGTAACGTTACTAACGGAACAAAAAGCAGCATATAAGCATAAGGGGCATCTTGTTGCCATGTATGTAGATCATCAAAGTAGAGGGAAAGGCTTAGCAAAATGCTTAATTCGAGCGTTAATTGAAAAGGCAAGAGAACTAAAAATAGAGCAAATTAGTTTAGGGGTTGTTTCAGATAATGAAGCAGCAAAAAAATTGTATCAATCAATGAGTTTTACAACGTATGGGATAGAAAAAAAGGCACTAAAAATGAATGGCATATACCGCGATGATGAACATATGGTTTTATTTCTCTAAAAATATATCCAAAAGGAGTATCTGATGTTTAAAAACAAGAAGCGTATTGTTTTGTTTATTGCGTTAATTGTTTTTATTGCTAGTGTACTGTATCAAGCTATTTGTGTAAATAATTATACGGAAGTACCTGGTAAGATAATTGAAGTTAACAATCATGATATGCACATTTTTGCAACAGGAAAACGTGAGGATAAACCAGTGATAGTTATGACAGCAGGAAGTGGAACGACTACACCGTATGCAGATTTTTATCCCCTGTATAATAAGTTAGAAAAAGAAAATAGAGTAGTTCTGTATGAGCGACCTGGCTACGGATACAGTGAAAAAACAGAGAGAAGTAGGGATATTGATACAGTTGTAAGCGAATTGCATGCATTATTAATAGAGTCTGATGAGAAACCTCCCTTTATATTAGTAGGACATTCAATGGGAGCATTAGAAAGTATTCGTTATGCACAATTATATCCAAATGAAATTGAGGGATTAGTTTTTATCGATGGAATTAGTCCGGAATACGCACAGAATTTTGAAATGGATATAGGTATGAAAGTTAGTTGGTATACAATGAATACAGCTAAAAATATCGGCATATTGCGTACGTTATCATTGTTTGGAATCATGGATAACGTATTTATAGATATCCCTAATTTACCAAAAGAATTACAAGAACTTAAAATTTCAATGGCTCTTAAAAATACAAATAATCGAAATATGAAAGAAGAATTAGAGTGGATGAGTAGAAATGGTAAAAAGGTAATAGAACAAGGGGATCTAAGAACTCTGCCAGTATTGCAATTTTCCGCAACAAATAATGGATATGAAAATTGGGAGAAAACGCAGAATGAACTGTTAAAAATATCTTCAAGAACGGAACAGATTATATTTCCAAACACAAAGCATTATATTCATCATGAAAAGGCACATGAGATCAATGAAAGGATTAAGAGTTGGATAGGAGAATTGCAGTGAAAGATTTATATGTAGAAAGGGATATGAACCCTCACGTTGCAGTGTTATATGCTACTGTAAGTGATACATTCAAAAGATTAAAAGAATTAGTAAAGGATGTAGGGAAAGAAGAACTACATTACAAAGGTTCTTCTAATGATGAAAATAACATTGGGCAGATTCTTCAACATCTAGCGGTTGTAGATTTACATTGGGTGTATCGCTTGAAAGGTGCGCAAGTTCCACTATCATTACAAGAAAAATATGGTCCTATGCTTGATGAAAAAGGAGAATTACCTAATACAACAAAAGGTTCTTTGCGAGAAATCATGCGGGATTATGAAGATGTTCAAAATATGTTTTATGACGAATGTATGAAGCTAACAGAAGCAGACTTAACACGAGAAGTATATTATGAAGATGGTGAAACTGCTACGATTAGGTGGGGAATCTGGCATATAGCTGATCATAATCGGTATCATCAAGCTCATATAAGTCGATTGCGGAAATTGTACCGATATGATTCTAGATAAATGTACAAAGATATCACTTGTAGTATGAAATTTATTTTAAATTAATTGTGTTCTGTTATATAGTAGAAGAAAAAATGTATAAGGGGTTTTAGGATGAAAGCAATTGCAGCGGGGGTATTGGCATCGTTTTTCTTTGCCTTTACATTTATTTTAAACCGTGCGATGGATTTACAAGGCGGAAGCTGGATTTGGAGTGCATCGTTACGATATTACTTTATGGTTCCACTACTTTTAATTATTGTCATGTATAGAGGGAATTTAAAGCAACTCTTTCAATATATGAAAAGTAATCCGAAAGAGTGGTTGTTATGGAGTATTGTCGGCTTCGGTCTTTTTTACGCACCACTTAGTTTCGCAGGTGCATTTGGACCAGGATGGCTCGTTGCCTCAACATGGCAAATTACAATTATAGCAGGGATTTTATTAACACCATTATTTGCAACAAATTCGCTACATAAAAAAATTCCAATGAAAGAATTGATGATGTCTGCTGTCATATTATTAGGTGTGCTTCTTATGCAAGTGGAACATGCTTCTTCTTTAGGGATTCGTGAAACAGTTTTATGTGTGGTGCCCGTAATTGTAGCAGCATTTGCTTACCCGCTTGGAAATCGAAAAATGATGCAAGTATGTAAAGGAGAGTTAGATGTTTTTCAACGAGTTCTTGGAATGACACTCGCAAGTTTACCATTTTGGTTTTTGTTATCAGGCTATGAGGTTTCTACAAATGGATTACCATCAAGTGACCAAGTTTTTCAATGCTTCATCGTAGCAATTAGTTCTGGTTTAATTGCGACTGTATTATTTTTCTTTGCAACAGATCTTGTAAAGGATGATCCGCAGAAATTGGCAACAGTAGAAGCAACGCAGTCAGGTGAAGTTTTATTTGCATTACTCGGAGAATTAATCTGGCTATCAGCTCCATTTCCATCATCATTATCATGGATTGGAATGAGTTTAGTTGTTGTAGGAATGATTCTGCATAGTTATGTTGCAGTTGTTATGAAAAAGGAAGAAAAGATAACAGCATAAAAAGTGAAAGATAGAAAAGGAATGGATTCGTAATTATAAGGGTCTGTTCTTTTTTGTTCCGTTTAAAAAATATGAATTGATGGAAACTAAAATTATATATTTTATCCACGTATGAAACTATTTTGATAAAATTATAATATAGTTGTTAGTAAAGGAAGCAGATTTTTAAGTTTTGGTCGATAAGAAGCAGTGACTTTACAAGCAATGGATTACTCTAAAGGGAGAGACATGAATGATGAATATGGAAAAAGATATGAACTTAACAGATAATAACAAGGATAATACCGTTACGTTATATATTACTAGACATGGAAAAACAATGTTAAACACTAGTGAACGTGTACAAGGCTGGGCAGATTCTCCATTAGTAGAGAAGGGCATTGAAATAGCAAAGGGTTTAGGAAATGGACTACAAGATATACCTTTTGTTGATGCGTATAGTAGTGATAGTGGCCGTGCAATTGAAACTGCTAACTTAGTACTAAAGTATAGTGGACAATCAAAGTTAAAATTTGAACAACGGAAAGATTTACGTGAATTGAATTTTGGGATTTTTGAAGGCGATAAGATTGAAAATATGTGGAAGGCTATGCAAGATACTGCTGGTGTTAAAGTAGTATCTGAATTAATGAAGTTCTCTATTAAAGAAATTACGAATTTCATTGCAGAAGCAGACACTACGAAACAAGCTGAAAATTGGGAAGTATTTTCAACTCGTATAAAAAAAGAAATCGATAAAATTAGTGAAGACACCGCTAAAAATGGAGGAGGTAACGTTTTAGTCGTATCTCATGGACTGATGATCACTACATTAGTAGAAATGCTTGATAGTAGTAAAACAAAAATGGGAGTAGAAAATGCAAGTGTAACTAAAATTCTCTATAAAGATGGGGCATATAAAGTCGAATCTGTTGGCGATATGAGTTATGCTGAAAAAGGAAGAGAAATTGTGGAATTATAAAAATGTACGCATACAGTCTTGATAATGCTGTATGCGTGTTTTTATTATCTTTTGTATATACTAACTAAATGATAAAAATAATATGATATTTTAGTTTGTGTTACAAAGGAGCATATGAAAATGAATGAGAAGTATTATAAAGGTTTGATTATGAGACCTATTAAGGAAAGTGAAGTGGATCAGTTTTCAAACTTAATGAAATATGTGTTTCAAGTTTCTAGAAAGATGATTAATGATGAAGAGAAGATGGTACAAAAGAAAAGCCATCAATTAAAGCCAGGGACTGCATTAGGCTGGTTTGATCATGATAAATTAATTTCTCAAATTGTTGTTTTGCCATTCCAAATAAATATCCATGGTGTGATTTATGAAATGGGAGGAGTTACTGGAGTTGGTACATATCCAGAATATGCAGGGCATGGATTAATGAACTCATTAATGAAAGAAAGCTTAAAAACGATGAGAGAAAATGGACAATATATTTCTTATTTGTTCCCTTACTCGATTCCTTATTATCGCAAAAAAGGCTGGGAAATTATTTCTGATATCATCGAATACCAAATTAAAGATACACAGCTTCCTAAGTATCGTGGAAACATTAGTGGCCGAGTAAGGCGAGTTGGATTAAAAAGTAAAGAAAAAGAAAAAGTTTATGATGAGTTTGCTAGAAAAACAAATGGAGCGATGGTTCGAAATACACTTGCATGGGAAGAACGATTTCGTGAGGAAACAATTGATTTGCAATTAGCAATTTATTATACAGATGAAGATATTCCACATGGCTATTTATTTTATCGTGTCCTTGAAGAGAAGTTTTATATAGAAGAAATGATTTACTTAAATGAAGAGGCGAGAAGAGGGTTATGGAATTTCATTAGTGCACACTTTTCAATGGTGTATTATGTTAAAGGAAAGACATGCGTTCATGAACCGGTTGCTTTCTTACTTGAAGATAGTGAAATAAAACAGACAATCGCCCCTTACTATATGGGAAGAATTGTCGATGTAGTTGGTTTTCTGAAACAATATCCATTTAAACATGTAAAAAATGAAAAGCTAATTTTACATATAGATGATCCAATGTTGGAGTGGAATAAAGGGACTTTTTCTTTAAAGTGGGATTATGACAAACAATTACATATAACATATGAGAAAGAACCAAATAATATGGAGGGAATGTCCTTAACGATTCAAACATTAACAACTATGTTATTAAGTTATAAAAGCCCTGCATTTTTGTATGATATCGGAAGAATAAAAGGAAGGCATGAAATGATAGAGGTGCTTGAGAATTTAATTCCGGATTCACCGCCATGCTTTTTTGATTATTTTTAAACGATTGAAAGCCTCCTTCTAAAGTGAATACAAAAGGGGGCTTTTATCATATGTAGGTAATTCATACATGTTCAATTATTGCACCTTTAATGGGGGCAAGAAAAATGTTACATGTTTACAGCAGTCGTTTCATCATTCCCTAGCTTTTTACGATACCACAGTTCACAAGGATACAATAATAGGTGGAAAAGCATATGAACAATGATAGCGGCAATTAAACCATTCGACCAGAATTGCCAGCCACAAAAAATACCTACCCACAAATTTCCTAATACAGCATAAGAATATAGCCATCTTGATTTTTTCATTCCTTTTACACCTAGAAAGTGTGTGACTGCAAATAGAATACTAGATAGGATAATTCCAAGAACTACAATAATCTGAGTGACAGCATGAAAAAAACTCATCAACGTGATGAAAAGTGACATAAGACCCCACCGGAAGATGATTTCTTCAACAACTCCGCCATATAGGACTCTGGCTCCTAATCCTACACTATGGCGCTGATGTTCAATTTGTAGAAACGTTTCTTTATCAATAACTTTTCTAAAGAATCCATAATATATAATAACGTGTCCGAGGGAGCAAATTACTCCAATTAGAACTGCTTCACCAATGTTGCTCGGTAAAATAATATTTCCATCTTGGATCTTTGATAAGAAAAATGCACCCATTCCGGAAAAAAGTAAAACGAGTAGAGTATGGATAAAAAGACTTAGGTAGATAGAGGGTGTTTCTGGAGTGTTTTCTAACTTTTTGTTTATTTTTTGTTCCGCTAAGCTCATTGTAACAATTCCTGGTATAGCAATGCTGAATACAAAGATCCAGTTGAACATATGGTTTCATCTCCCTTGAAAATAGACTGAAAAAGATCTTTTATGTATGTTGACGCTATGCAAGGTTGTGATAGTCTTTCATAATTCTTCTTTTTATAGACCGACCAGTCGGTTTTATTGTATAATATTTACCATAATAATACAAGTGTATATGGAGTAGTGCTATGGTTCAGTTGTCTAGGATACATAAGTCAGTATGAACAGAATTTTTTAGGAGGTCTCTTTGGCGTTTGGATTAAAAATTAAGAAAAATATGATAATATATTGATGAGATTTAAAATTCAATTTGATAGTTTATAAGCGTAGAGAGAACCTTATGGGGGAGTAATCATGAAAATAAACGACATTGTGGCAGAAACGCAATTACCAAATACAATTGAAACTATATCGAATGATTTACAGGCATTAGGACTTAAAACAGGAATGACAGTAATCGTCCATTCTTCTTTGAGCTCAATTGGCTGGGTATCTGGTGGGGCCGTCGCCGTAGTTGAAGCTTTAATGAATGTAATTACTGAAGAAGGTACGATTATCATGCCAACTCAAACGTCGGATTTGTCTGATCCGAAAAACTGGGTAAGGCCACCCGTTCCAGAAAACTGGTGGCAAATTATTCGAGACAATGTTCCAGCGTTTCATCCGGATATAACTCCAACACGCGCGATGGGGAAAGTTGTAGAATGTTTTCGTACATATCCAAATGTAAAACGTAGTAATCATCCGTTAAATAGTTTTGCTGCATGGGGGAAACATGCGGAGGCTATTATAGCGGAGCATTCACTTTCAATTAGTTTTGGAGAGTACTCACCACTAAAGAAAATATATGATTTAGATGGATATGTATTGTTGATAGGTGTAGGCTACGATTCTAATACATCGATTCACTTATCTGAAATACGTACAGGAGCACGTGAATTAATAAAAGTTGGAGCACCCATTATAGAAAATAACGTAAGGGCGTGGAAAGAGTTCGATGAAATGGACTATGATTCTGACTTGTTTGTTGAGATTGGAAAAGAGTTTGAACATATAAACGCTGTAACAATTGGTAAAGTGGGAAATGCAACGTGTAGATTAATGAAACAACGAGAAATTGTTGACTTTGGTGTACAATGGTTTCGTTCGAAAAATAAGTAAGGGATGGTTATGATGAAGGGGAAAAAGATTTTAATTACGAGTGGTGGCTGTTTAGAAAAATGGGATCAAGTACGTGGTCATACGAATTTAGCAAAAGGTACAATCGGAAAAATTCTTGCTGAAGAAGCGATGTCAAAAGGAGCACATGTCATATACTTACATGGTTATTTTGCTGAAAAACCGAATGCTACAAATAGCGAATTAGAATTACATCCATTTGAAGGTATTATTGATTTACAAGATAAAATGAAAAGTATCATTACACATGAGAAAATCGATGCTGTGATTATGGCGGCAGCTGGATCGGATTGGATTGTTGATAAAATTTGTGATCAAGAAGGAAATGAACTTGATAAGAATGGGAAGATTTCGAGTGATATAGCACCAATCGTTCATTTTCAAAAGGCACCTAAAATATTAAAACAAATTAAACAATGGGATCCGGAAACGATTTTAGTTGGATTTAAACTTGAAAGCGATGTCACAGAAGCTGGATTAATCCAACGAGCAAGTGAAAGAATGGAACAGGCAAAAGCAAATCTGATGATAGCAAATTCTCCACATTCACTGTATTCACATGCAGCCATTCATCATGTGATTGGAGAAGATGGCAATGTTTGGGTTTGTGAAGGGAAAGATGAAACAGCGAAAGAGATTGTAAACAGGTTAGAAGATTTGTGTAATCGTGTAAACGAAATAAGTATTGGTCATATGTAAATAGAAGGAGGAGCTTATGCTTTTTAAAAATATAAAAGTTATTGTATTAGATTTAGATGGCACATTATTAAATAACGAAAAGAAGGTATCAGAGAGAAATATAAAAGCGGTTATGGATTGCCATAGAAAAGGTATACATATTATTTTTGCGACAGCAAGAGCTCCTCGTTCTGTAAAGCAGTTTCTTCCCAAGGAATTACAGAATATTGGCATGATGGTGTATTACAATGGCGCTCTATTACGGGATCAAATAACAAAAATAAATTACCATTACCCAATTGGTGCTATGTATACCGCAGAAATTATCAATTTTGTTACGCAGAAGGAACCTGATTCTTTCATCGCTATTGAGGTGGAAGATACATGTTACATTAATCAAAATATAAAAACAAATTTTATAACAGCAACAAAGCCTATTGTGATTACAAATGAAGAAATGAAGCAACGCTCTGTATCTAAAATACTGTTACACTCGTTTTCTCATCATGAGAAATTAGAAGAACAATTTCGACATAAAGTAAATGTAATTTGTACAGATCAAAATCAGCTTGTCCAAATTATGGGGCATAATGTTTCGAAAGAGAATGCTGTGTTAAATTGGTGCCAAAGGCATGAGATAAGTGCAGAGCAAGTCATGGTATTTGGTGATGATTGGAATGATATTGGTTTGTTTAAAGAATGTGGTTATCCAATTGCAATGGAAAATGCAATTTCAGAGTTAAAAGAATTAGCATATTATATTACGGATAGTAATGAAGATGATGGTGTAGCATCTATTCTGGATCAAATAAGGAGCGATGCAGGTGAAACAGTTATTTGAGCAAGCGATTCAATTTCGGAATGAAAAAAATATGCACAAGCAAGGGACATACTCATTGGGTTAACTAACTTTACTCAAAATCCAGAAGTCCTCTATGAATGCGCTTGTATACATGATGTAATGGGACTTGAAACAGAAGCTGTTCCATTTTACGAAAAAGCAATTGTAAATGGACTTAAAGGAGAATCATTATGTGGGGCATATATTGGACTCGGTAGCACATATCGCTGTATTGGTCAATATAATAAAGCGATTGTTACGTTAGAAGCTGGAATCAAACAGTTTCCAGACAATGATACCATGAAAGTATTTCTTTCCATTGCCAAATATAACATTAAAGAATATGAAGAAGCAATGAAATTATTGCTTGAAACTGTTGTAAAACTAGAAGGTGTAAAAGAATATGAACGAGCTATTTTGTTCTATAAAGATCATCTTAATGAGATTTTTAAATAAAAAGGTGGGATTATATGAGTAAATCCATTTCACGTAAAAGAAGAAATATTTCGATTGGTTTTATAGCTTTAATTGTAATATCAAATTATCTAGCATATACACTTCCTATTGTACCCGCTGTACCGAAGGAAATGGTGTTAGGGTCCTTGTTAGATTTTCTTATTGTCATTCCAGTCATTACGTATTTCTTTATTATACGTAAACGCTATTCGTTAACTTATATATTTCCAGTTGTAATAGCAGGCTATATTGCCGCAAGATTTGTTATTCCAAGCGATTATTTACAGTCGTTTTCGTTTGTTTCTTATATTTTAGTGGCAGGAGAAATTGCGTTTATAGGTTTAGAGTTATTTATGCTGTATAAGATTACTAGAGCTTTGCCTACGGTTATACGATGTTATAAACAATATAAGAACGAATATCCATCATTCTCCTTTGCAATTGATAAAGCCTTTGATACTGTGTTGAAAAGAAATACTGTAGTAGATGTTATTGTTTCGGAATGTAAATTATTGTACTACGCTTTATTCTCGTGGCGTACAAAGATGCCGGAAAGTCAGCATGTTTTTTCATATCATAAAAAGACCGGAGCAATCCCGTTTTATATTATGCTGATTCACGCAACATTAATTGAGTCAATTGGATTTCATTATTTACTTCATCAGTGGAATGAGATAGTTGCTTGGGGCTTACTTATTGTAAATATATATGGAATTCTTTATTTTTTAGCTGAGATACAAGCAATTCGTACGAATCCATATATGATGACGGAAACGGAAGTAATTATCCAAGTTGGATTTGGGAAGAAAATCATAATCCCATTTACTCAAATAAAGGAGATTACATTTTATAAAGGCGAGGTATTAACGAAGAAAGAAGGAAAAGAAGTATTCGAAGCAACGGTAATGGAATTTATAAAGGAACCGGCTACTTTTGAAATAAAATTAAAAGAGCCGTTAACAGCGCAGTTATTATATGGGTTTACCAAAAAGGTGAATCGTGTACATGTAAATGTGGATGATGAGCGGGAATTTTATGAAGCGATTGTTGGAAAACTAGTGCAAGATGGAGAATAAAAGAATAGGAATCAGTAAAACCGGCATGCGAGAGACTTGCCGGTTTTCATCGTAAAAGATTAAAAAATATGGTAAAATTAAGAGGTAACTTATGGTATGGTTGGTTGTTCAATTATCACTTCTCCGGATAGAAGGGAGGTGATAATAAATGAGTGAAATTGCGTTGTTACTGCAAGGCGGATTATTTCTCGTTGCATTGTTAACGTTTGTTGTCGTATTAATTGACAAGCTCAAAAAATAACAACCCACCTATGCCAATAGAATGTGGGTTGTCTCGTTTGTAAGAAACAAATAGGATAAATGAACAATCCAATCTGCTAAGTTACATAGACTGGTGTGTAGCCGCACACTAGTCTTTTTTATTTATATACAATTTATAATTGTTTTATGTGATTGTATTGTTCTTTTCATACTCATTATAACATAGTGTCTTTTCATCAAGAAAGGAGACCGTATGTTCTGGTTTGTAATTAGATATGAGTTTTTGGGCTTTTTTGTTTAAATAACTTATCCATGTATTGTTTTAAATTTTCAATATAGAATTCTTGTTTTTCTATATCATTCACTCCAACAATTGGAGATGGAAGTTGATATTTTTTTCTAGAAAGATGGACAACAACATCAAAAATATCAAATAGACGAATGAAGCAGAATAGGCCATCTTTGTCACTTAATAAGATAAAGTAGTGATTATCGCTAGTTGTATTAAGGGTATTCCACAATGAACTTTTACTTAAATCACGAACAATGCTTCGTTCTTTTAATTCGATAAAGTCAACATTCGATATAATAGTAGAAATATCAATCGCATCTGGATCATTAAAATAACCGTCAATTGTATGTACTGCGAATGTATAAGCCATTTTTAAGATACTCATTTTATATTTACGGTTATCTAAAAGTAATTCACGTTGAATTGAGCTTGCTACTTTTGTTACGCGCTCTTCTTTCCAAATTTCATTATGCAATGAAATATCATGTTTTTTACATAGTTTCATAATTAATTCATTAGAATAGTATATTTCATCGTTTGTTTCAACTTCTTCAGTTTCTGCCGCAGCTAATTCTTGACCATATTCATTCGTATAAAGAGGAGAATCAATTTGTTGCTTCATTTGTTCGATTTTATATTGAATCAATTTATGCCGAATTAATGGTCGATCCACGTTTATTGTGAGATGTTCATAACAAGTATCACAAATTGAATTTGTAAAATAATGTCCACATAAAATCTCTGGGATAACATGTTGTTCACTAAGTTCTTTCGTTTCTTTTCTGCAAATAATACATTGCGTCATATTTATCACCTTTTACCCTGCAAATTTGTGTGTAATCTCATTGTAGTGTATTTATTCGCATTTTGGAACATTGAAGGTGAAAATAGCATGTAAAATTCATGGATGTTTTGATACAATATAGGGAAGTGCTAGTTTAAAGGAGGACGTTTTTTTGAAATCGAAAGTGCACTTTTGGACATTAGAAGTGCTAATGGTTGTAGGAATTATATTTATTTGCACAAAAATATCATTTTTATTTCAACCGATTGGCATATTCATTTCCACTTTATTTTTCCCGATTTTAATCGCTATGTTTTTATATTTCATCTTTAATCCAGTGTTAGTGTTTTTAGAGGCGAAAAAAGTTCCTAGAAGTTTAGCGATATTGTTGTTATATGTTTTTATCATTACACTGGCAGCAGTTGCAATTGGTGTAGTCGTTCCAACGATTTCACAGCAGCTAATGGACCTAGTGAAAAACATGCCAACATATATTAAAGAGGGGAAAGTATACATACAAGAATTATCTCATCATAGGCTATTTGAATGGCTGGCTACACAAGATTATGTATCAATTGAAACGATTGAAAAAAACGCAATTGAGTATTTAAAAGAGATACCAAATACAATAACGTCGAGTGCAACGGCTTTATTCGGTATTATTACAAACGTTGCATTAGTCGTATTTACAGTACCATTTATCTTGTTTTACATGTTTAAAGATGGTCATGCATTTCCAGGAAAAGCTGTTAGTTTTTTACCAGAATCGTATCGTGAAGAAGGACTTCGTATTATAAAAGAAACAGGTGAAACGTTGTCTGCCTATATTCAGGGGCAAGCGCTCGTTTGTTTATTCGTCGGTGCATTTACATTTATCGGATATGTCATCATTGATTTGCCATATGCTTTTGTTTTAGGTATTATAGCGGCATTTACAAATATTATCCCGAATTTAGGACCTTTTATTGGGGCAGCACCAGCTGTAATTGTTGGATTATTTGTATCTCCAATGCAAGCATTGTGGGTAATTGTTATCGTAACAATTGTACAACAATTTGAGAGTAACATCATTTCACCGCGTATTATGAGTTCGAAATTAAATATCCATCCTTTAACAATTATTGTGTTAATTCTTGGTGTAGGTAATTTCGCGGGTATTATTGGGATGATTTTAGCAGTACCAGCTTACGCTGTGACAAAAACAGTTGTTTCAAACTTGGTGAGATTATTTAAGATGAAAAGAAATAATCGGAAATAAAAAGAATTCATATGAATCAAGAAGGATACATTGCTTGTTAAGCGATGTATCTTTTTTGATTTTATAGAGGAGAGGTATCACGAGTGGCGTATTACCAAAAGAAGACTATGAGAAAGTGATAGCTTTTGTTCATTCCTGATCAAAATGGGAAGATCAAGAAGAAAAATATTTTCTACATGATGACGCCAGTATTCATAATTTTTTGTTTCATCATGAAGTGTTGAATGGAATTATTGATCCTTCGCCGATGGTGGGGTCATTATTTTATGATTTTACATACGCATTTTGTTCCTCACCCAATAATCTAGACACAGAGACGTTATTTACGGCATTTTCGCAATTGAACGATTTGAAGGTTGAAAACTCAAGATTAATAGAAGAGGTAATTGCACAAGTATATACCCGCATTGGGGTGGGGGCTGTGCGAAAGTTCATCCGCATGATTTAAAAGATTACTTGAAGACGTGGGAATACTAGAGAAAATTACTACCTTGTTATAAATGAGGATGAAAGTTAACTTTGGGTATCACAATAAAAACACCTAGTTTTAAATGGAAATTAGGCGTTTTTATTGTGTGATTTTTTCGTGTTTATTTGAAAAAAATAGCCTTTTAAAATATCATACATTGGACTATGTGGAATCCCTCTCAATAATCCAAATCATTTCTTTACAACGCGTCATTAACATCTTAATCCTCTCCTCTCATAAGATTTAAATTGCATCATTATAGATGTGTATAATATTTGCTTCTACGATCTCGAATGTCATCCATAATCTTTTTATATTGCTGTTCTTGCACAATTTCAGCTTCAGATAATCGCATCTTTTGAATGGTAATCGTTAAAAAGAAAACATGAAATTTCATAAATGAATTCCTCCTTTCGTAAAGGAATTATAGGTGACTACAATAAGGGACTTGACGTTCTTTCACTTCATCCATAGCATTTTTAATGTGTTGATCGTGTAACATTTCGAACTCAGAAAATTTGTTTTTGTGAATTGTAATCGTTAAAAAGAAAACTTGGAATTTCATAAGGTGATTGCTCCTTTTTATATAAATTTTTAGTACATATGGTTGTAATAAGAAACTTGACGTTCTTTCACTTCATCCATCATTTTTTTGATTTGCTGTTCTTGTAAAATTTCAGTTTCAGAGACTTTACTTTTGTGAACAGTAATGGTTAAAAAGAATACTCGAAATTTCATCAGAAGATTGCTCCTTTTATAAATTAATTTTTAATACATTTGATTATAATAAGAACTCTTGCGATCTTTTACTTCGTCCGTAATCGCTTTTAATTGTTGTTTACGTAAAATCTCAGTTTCAGATAAAGTTTTTTTCTGAAGAGCAAACGTAAAAAAGAAAATATGAATCGTCATAAATGAATTCCTCCTTTCGTAAAGGAATTACAGGTGACTACTGTAAGGACATTGACGCTCCTTTATGTCATTCATAGTCTTTTGAATGTGTTGATCGTGTAACATTTCAACTTCAGATAATTGCTTTCGTTGGATTGTAATACTGAAAAAAAGTACGTGAAAAGTCATTGAATATTTGCTCCTTCCGAAAAGAAATAGTGTTAGAGATTAAAAAATCGCACAAAAAAGCCACAGGAAGATATAATTCTCCTGTGACAGGCATGAAAAAGCCACAGGAAAGTATACGACCTCCTGTGGCGAATTTGCTAATTAAAGAAAATACCGAACGATTTTCAATTCTCCATTAGGGTGGTCGAATTCATATTTAATTGTAAAATAGATGCAACATGTAATTGTAATTTCATCATTTTATTCGACCTCCTTTTAGAATTTTTTTCTTACGTTAGTAAGTATATACAATTAATGGATAATTGTAAACATAAAAAATGAAAATTTTCAATTTTGATTAAAATGCGTATATTTTGAAAGGGAATTTTGATAAGGCGATGTATTAGTTATAGGGGAATTGAATGGAGGATAAAGATGGAACTATTTTATAAGATTGCCTATCACCGAATGTATGACCACTATTTACCTAAATTACTGCAAACAATTGGGTATTTAAATGAAGAAGAGTTGTGGAAATCAGACAGGACAGTAAATTCAATTGGCAGCATTGTATTACATATTTGTGAGCATATAAAAAGAAATAGCAGTCGTTATTCGAATCCGAATATACATTTTGAAAACGGGATTGAAGAATATTTTCCGATTATGCATTTAAGTCCAGCAATGTTATCTAAAACTGTACAAGGAACATTTGATGAATGGAAAAAAGAGTATGTTAAAGCTTGTAATGAAAATACTCGTATAGACATACATTGCTTGTTTCATTTAGTTGAGCATACAAGTTATCATCTAGGACAGGTAGTAGATCGAACGAAATTATTAAAGGGAAAGAAGTTTGATTTTTGTCAAAATGGTTTGAATGAAAAGAACTTGAGGTTCAGTATAGAAAATACAACGGTTTTATAAAGAAGTATCATTCTTTAAGGTATGATACTTCTTTTTTGCGAAAAAATTATGGGAAAATATTGAATGGAAATATATTCTTGTGATATGGTTAATTACATAAGTAATGAACCTATGAACCTAAGGGGGAAGGTATGAAACAATCTCTTGAACAAAATAAGTTAATATACATACAAATTGCAGAAACCATTGAGTCGGATATTTTAAAGGGAATACTGCTTGAAGAAGAAAAGGTTCCGTCAACAAATCAATTTGCAAAATTGCTGCAAATCAATCCGGCGACAGCGGCGAAAGGAGTAAATTTGTTAGTCGATGAAGGTATTTTATATAAAAAGAGAGGGATTGGGATGTTTGTTGCAAAGGGAGCGAAGGAAGTGGTACTAAAGAAGCGACAAAGTGCTTTTAGGAATGAATTTTTGCCTAAAGTGTGGATGGAAGCGGAGGTACTTGAAATCTCTAAAGAAGAGCTAATCAAAATGATTCAAATGGTTACAAAGGAGGGAAAAGAATGACAATTGTAGTGAAAACTGAAGAATTGACAAAACAATATAAGAAAAAGATGGCTATAAATGGATTAACCTTTTCATTGGAAGAGCATAAAATATATGGTTTGCTTGGTAGAAATGGAGCGGGGAAAACAACGCTACTTCACCTTCTTACTGGACAAATCGTTTCAAGTAAAGGTAGTGTATCTATATTTAATGAAAATGTGTATGAAAATAGTCATGCATTACAAAATATTTGTTTTGTAAAAGTGAAAGAAGAGATTTATTCGAATTATAAAGTGAAAGAAATTTTTAAGTTATGTAACATGTTTTATAAAAATTGGGATCAGAAGTTTGCGGAGGAACTTGCAGTAAAGTTTCAAATAGATGTAAACCAAAAGTACGATAAATTATCACATGGCATGCAGACTGTTGTCGGAATCATTAAAGGATTAGCAAGTAGGGCACCTATTACCATTTTTGATGAGCCGACTACCGGTTTGGATGCAGCGCACCGAGAATTATTTTACAGTATGTTGTTAGAAGACTATGGCAATCATCCCCGAACAATTATTTTATCAACGCATTTAGTAGAAGAGGTAGCGCATGTTGTAGAAGATGTGCTGATTTTGAAAGAAGGAGAAGTAGTTGTTCAATCAGCAGTTGAAGATTTATTACAGCAAGGCCATTACATATCAGGGCGAAAAGATAAAGTGGATGAATTTATGATAAATAAAAATGTTGTATACCGAGAATTGTTTGGAAATAAAAGGATTGGTGTTATATGGGGAGAGCTTTCTAAAGAAGACTATAAATATCTTGAAAGTGAAGAGTTAGAAATTGAGGGAGTGTCGCTTCAGAAATTATTTATTTATATAACGGATGGTGACGTAAAGTGAAGATGCTAATGAATCAGTTGAAATTACACATTAATTATCATTATAAAGCTATTTTAATATTTTGGATTGTAGCGTTAATCATAAAAGGTTCAACGAGTTTAATAGATATAAAAGATATACGAGTTGGCTTTTTACAAGATGTTTTCAACAATCCTTCTATTGCCATTATATTTTTTATTGTAGTGAGCACTTTCTTTATACAGCTAGATGTATTTCGCTTAGCTGTTTCGTTTGGGACAACAAGGTTACAGTTTTTCATTGGATCAGTTTATTATATTGCTTTACAATCAGCGTTTTTTTCACTGTTTCAAATGGTTTTCTTACAGGACTTATTTTATCGTGTGGAAAGTGCTAGTTTGATAGGAGGTTCAATTGAGCAGTTTTTTGTACAGTTTTTACTTTATGTTACTATAGCGAGTCTTTTTCAAGGAATTGTTATTTTTCAGCAGAGATTTAATTGGATTGGATGTGGAGTTGGTTCAATCTTTTTTATAGGCTTAACAAGCGTATGTTATGACAGTGGGCTAAAATTGACCCTTACAAAAACTGAAGTTTTGATGAATATACCTTCGTTCATAATCATTTCCAGTGGGCTAATTGTGTTTTACTTTGTGATTAGTGGCATATGTATTCGAAAAATTTCTTTAGAACAAACGGTTTAATAAATTGTATAGCAGTGTTAGATAAAATATTTTAGGAGAGAAGGAAAACATATGGGAGATACATCTTCGTTAATAACGATGTTTTTATGTATTGCATTATTGATTTTATGGCGGCGTTACCGCTCTATGCATAGACCGATAAAGGGAAATGGTAAGCGAATTTTATTACCACTGCTTTTTTTATCACCAGGAATTTTAATGTTTTTTGGTCCTATTCATCCGGCTACAGTATACATTGGCTTTGCGATGTTATTTGGAATTCTTTTCGCGATTCCACTTATTATACTTACAAATTATGAGAGAAGAGAAGATGGGAATATCTATACGAAGAAAAGTGTAGCTTTTCTCATTACTTTTATTGGGATTGTAATTTTAAGGTACGTTTCTAGGCAATATATAATTGATTTGGATCAGCAAACGATAGGGTTATTGTTTTATGTTGTTGCGATTTCTTATATAGTTCCATGGAGAATTGCTTGTTATATGAAGTTTAGAAAAGTTTTTCGTGCAGTTTCATAGAGCTGAGTTTTTTGTTTCGTTGGAGGGAGGGTGGAGAGTGCGTACTATTTTACTTTTTCTAGGTGAGGCGCAAATAGATGAAATTGAAGCAATTAGAAAAAAGCATGATCCTTTATTTGGATTCATTCAACCACATATTACACTTGTGTTTCCTTTTGAAAGTGCACTTTCTAATGATGAACTAAGAGCGCATATAGCCCGGAAATTGCAAGGGATTCATCCAATAGAAATTGAGCTTATTGATCGAATAAGTCATGAAGGTGAGTACTTGTTCTTACGTGTTGAAAAGGGAAGGGAACAGGTAAGGGAGTTACATGATGAGTTATACAAAGGGCCTTTGACGGAATTTTTGCGAAGTGATATACCTTATATACCACACGTTACAGTTGGACGAAAAGAAAATGAACAACGGGCAATAAAAATCGCAGAGAAGATGCTGAAATTAAGCACGCGATTGCAATGTATAATTGAAAAAGTAAGTGTTGAACGTATTGGAGAAGATGGAGAATCAATAATAGAATTTGAAGTGGAACTTCCAAAATAAAAAGGAGATACAAATTTGTATCTCCTTTTTATTGATTTTTCATATATATGTGTTAAAATGGAAAAACGCTCATTGTTTATTTTTGTGAAAAATCAATAATTACCCAATTTAATTATAACAAATCGATTGCTTGTTTGTCAAACTTTTTATTGAATTTGTTATAGCATCAAACAATGAGCATCAAAACGATTAGTTGATAAGGAGTGGCAATATGGAGAAAACCGGTCAAGAGTGGAAACAGGAACAACATCGTGTGAAAGAAGTAGTTGGAAAGATTGAAAAACATATTGATACATTAGAGCAATATACAAGTGCAGCAACAAAAGATGTTGTCCAGATTCGAAAACATTTTTGGGACGATGTAACTGTGAATGTTGATAATACAGAAGAGGCTATCGAAACGGCAGCAAGTATCAAACAACAAGCAGAGTTATTATCTGAACGAGAGCAAAGTCACCGCCATGCTTACAATCAACTAAAAGGATTACAAAGATTACAGCAATCACCATACTTTGGAAGGGTAGATTTTTTAGAAGACGGTGAAAAAAGTGAGGATGCTATTTATCTTGGTATTCACTCATTCTACGATGAACAGACAGAACAATTTCTTGTGTATGACTGGCGAGCCCCTATATCAAGTTTGTATTATGACTATTCTGTAGGAAGAGCTAAATACGAAGCACCTAATGATACGATTTCGGGTGAAATGACCTTAAAAAGGCAATATGTTATTCGGAATGGTCGAATTGTAAGTATGTTTGATACAGGAGTGACGATTGGCGATAAATTGCTACAAGAAGTATTAGGAAATAACGCCAATACACAAATGAAAAGCATTGTTTCAACAATTCAAAAGGAACAAAACCAAATTATCCGGAATGAAAAGAGTCGTTTACTTGTTGTTCAAGGAGCTGCGGGGAGCGGTAAAACATCGGCAGCACTTCAGCGCGTCGCATATTTATTATATCGTTATCGAGAGACATTACACGCCGATCAAATCGTTCTCTTTTCTCCAAACTCGATGTTTAATAGCTATGTATCTACAGTATTGCCGGAACTTGGTGAAGACAATATGAAGCAAACGACATTCCAAGAATACTTAGAGCGTCATATTGATAAGAAATTTGAATTAGAAGATCCATTTACACAAATGGAATATGTACTGACAAGAATGGAAGAAAAGAGTTATAAAACACGATTAGAAGGGATTAGATATAAAGCAAGTTCTGATTTTATTGAAGTAGTAGATCAGTATGTATCTTATTTAAAACGAGAAGGTATGTTATTTAAAGATATAAAATTTAGAGGGGAAGTATTAATCTCTAAAGAACAAATAAAAGAACAATTTTATAAATTTGATCCTTCAATACGGATTCCGAATCGAATAAAGTTAATTTCTGAGTGGTTGTTAAAGGAGCTGAAGGAGCAAGAAAAAATAGAGAGAAAAAAACTTTGGGTGGAAGAAGAAGTACAGTTATTAGATAAAGAAACATACGCAAAAGTTCATCAGAAATTACAGAAAAGACAAGAATATTCCGATGGTACGTTTGATGATTTTGAACGTGAACAAAATATGTTAGCAGCTATTGTTGTGAAAAAATATTTTAAACCGCTCCGAAGACGTGTGGAAAAATTACAATTTATTCATACACCAGCACTCTATATGCAGTTATTTAAAGATCCGCAGTTTGCTAAGCAACTTGTAGAAGAAAATGAATTACCACAAAAATGGGATGAAATATGCGGAGAAACAATAGAAAAAATGCAAGGTTTTTATATGGCGTATGAAGATGCAACGCCTTATTTATACATGAAAGACCAACTGGAAGAATTACAAAAAAATACATCTGTGCAGCACATATTTATTGATGAAGCGCAGGATTATTCTGCATTTCAATATGCATTTTTGAAACGGATATTTCCGCATACAAAAATGACAATACTAGGTGATTTTAATCAGACCATTTATGAACATGCATCAGAGAATGAATTTTCACAGTTAAGTACCTTGTATGGGGAAGAACTAAGTGAAAAAATTGTTCTTACGCGTAGTTATCGCTCTACAAAGCAAATTATTGAATTTACGAAGCAGTTAATTGACGGTGATGAAATTGAACCGTTTCAGCGTGAAGGAAAACAACCGATTATAACAGAAGTGAAAGAAGGAGAAGCTCATCATAAAAAGATTGTGGACCAAATCGAACAATTGAAGCAAAGTGGTCACAGAACAATTGCGGTTATTTGTAAAACAGCGGAAGAAAGTGAAGAAGCGTACTATGCCCTACAAACATCATTACCAGTTCGCCTCATTAAGAAAGAAACGAGTTCGTTTGATGAAGGTATTTTGATTATCCCATCGTATTTATCGAAAGGGGTAGAGTTTGATGCGGTCATTATCTACGATGCATCAGAGGGAAAATACAGCCGAGAAAGTGAACGTAAGTTATTTTATACCGCTTGTACGCGTGCGATGCATGAGTTATATATTTATTCTGTAGGGGAGATGAATGAATTTTTACAGTCTGTTTCTCCAAAAACGTATTGTTACAAGAAAATGTAGAAGCGGAATAAAAGAGGTTGTTACATGTTAATGTACCTAAGTTTTCCTTAAAGGGGCGGATTACATGGAATTAATAAATATTAATGGGGATACTTATAAAATGGAATGTATACCTTTTGAAGACAAGAGTGAACAGGATGAAGAGGGATATTATGAATATTATTATAAGGGAATATATATATTGTTTCATTCGGACAAAGATATAATAAAAGCTAAAATTTATGATGGAGAAAAAACAATCTCGTTTTTGAAAAACCCTATTCCTTATTTTGGTGAAGGGATTGAAGCGATAAAATTATATGTAACGAAAGAATTTGGTGTAACTGGCTTTCAGTATCTCGGTGGAGAAAAAGGGTATGTAGAGCTATAGTTCAAATAAAAAAGCTGGTCTAAAAACCAGCTTTTTTATTATGTAAAATTTCGACTCATGTTTTCTCTTTCACAGAGGCTCTTTTCTTTGTAATATATTTATTTCGCTATACTCAGGAAGGCACCAATAGCCCCGCTAAAACCGTGATCTTCTAAGAAGATAGGTTTTTTATTTTGATACAAAGTATAACTACCTATAATTTTTTGTAGATGTGTATTATTTGATAGTGTAGATCCAATATAAACGATATGATCCATATCTTTTGCTTCTGCAAATTGAAGGCTTAATGCAGTAACTACTTCACCAACAAGACCTTGAAGGGTAGCAATTAAATCAGACTTGTTATAATCAGCTTCACTCATAGCAGCTTTTCCGAAATTACTAGCTGTTAAATTACTATCAATAGGAGATAGAATCCCGCTATAAATATCTCCAACTGTTATATCGAGATTCTGCCTAGAACCTAGTTTTGTCTGCTGGATTACTTCTTCAAAACGATCTATATTCGCTAATAGTTTCGACAAGCCCATGATAGTGCCTCCACCAATACCAGTTCCTCCAGCACGAATATAATTTTTATTATGGACATAATGAATGGATGTTCCTGTACCGATATTTGTTAAAACAAAGTTGTTTATGGAATAATTTCCGTTGTTAATAAGATAGTGAACGCCTGCAAGTGTGGCATCGAATTCTGCAACATACTCTATAGTGTATTTTTCTAAAAATAATGTTTGTAACTGTTCAGCTTTACCGCCAGTTATAGATAATCTATTAATATGTGTATGATTATGTAACCAATCTTTAATTTTGTTTTGTTCATAGGAGTAAAATTTTTTAAAATGCAATGTATTGTTTTCATTAAAATAAGCAATTTTCGTTAATGTTCCACCAGCATCAATACCGACAGCGCTCTTCATTCTTGTACTCCTTGTCATTGTATAGTTATAATAAAACCTTTATTTTGTGATATAAACTAGTAATTTTTCGATTGTAACAATCGTTTTTCCGTTTACAGAAGCAATCCCTTTCCCGAGAACAAATCCTCGTTTATTCCGCAGAACTTCATATTGTAAATTTAGCTTGTCACCAGGTATAGCAGTGCCATTAAATGTTACACCGTCTAATGAGGAGAGGAATCCTAATCCGGTAGACTCACTTGTTCCTACAAATGCTCCAAGCTGTGCAAGGGCCTCTACAATTAGCATGTGTGGCATGCTGTTTTGATTCGGATTTATAAACCATTCGTTACTTGTGATTAATTTATATCCTTTTACGGATTTTTCATTTTCAATTTCTGTGATTCTATCAATCATTAAAAATGGGTAGCGATGAGGAAGTGTATCGTTAATATTTTTGATATTCATAAAGGTCTCCGATCTTTAATCCTTAAATGGGAAAATAATAGCCCCTGCTAAAAGTAAGCAGGGGATTTGTAATTAATTATTGACTAATGCATCTGCTTTTTCGGGAGAGAAAATACCGCTATTTTCAATATTTTCAACAACTTGTTGTAATACTTCTTTATCTTGGACAAGTGCGATGCGAACAAAACCTTCACCATGTGGTCCAAAAGCATGACCAGGAGTTACAACGACATTTGCACGATCCATTAGTGCATAGGTAAAGTTTAATGAAGTCCAGCCTTTTGGGATTTCAGCCCAAACAAACATACTACCAGCTGGTCTATCAACATGCCATCCGAAAGAAGCAAATCCATCAACTAAAGTATCTCTACGTTCTTGGTAGATAATCCGATTTTTGGCGCAGAAATCGGCCCCTTTACGTAAGGCAACTGATGCGGCTTTTTGAATTGGCAAGAACACGCCGTAGTCTGTGTTTGATTTAAATTGTGTAAGTGCACTTACAATTTCTTCATTCCCAATCATATAACCAATGCGGCTACCAGCTAAGCTGTAGCTTTTGGATAGGGAATTAATTTCAACACCAACTTCTTTGGCGCCAGGAACAGACAAGAAACTGATTGGTTTCTTTCCGTCGTAATAAAATTCTGCATAGGCGAAATCATGTACCACAATGATATTGTGCTGTTTTGCGAATGCAATGACCTCTTTGAAGAAATCTTCATGAGCCATTGCCGGGACTGGATTTCCAGGGAAGTTTAATATCATCATTTTTGTTTGTTTAGCAATTTCCTTAGGAATGTCTTTTAAATTAGGTGAAAAGTCATTTTCTTTCTTTAAAGGCATGAAGTAAGGTTTTGCACCTGCCATTTGAATACCCGTCTCATATGCTGTATATCCAGGATCAGGTACTAAAATAAGATCACCTGGATTTGCAAAAACCATAGGCAAGTGAACGAGTCCATCTTGGGAACCCATTAATAATAAAACTTCATTGTTTGGATCTAATTTAACATTGTGATTGTTATCGTAATATTCAGTTACTGACTCGTGAAATTCTTGAATACCTGTTAAAGTATAACCGTAACTTTCTTTTTCATTTGCTGTATGTACCATAGCTTCTCTTACAATATCAGCAGGAGGCATATCTGGATTGCCGATACTCAAATCAATCATTTTGTGACCTGCTGCAATTTTTTCCTTTTTATAAGCTGCTAATTCACTGAATATAGAAGATTGAAATGCTTTCATTCTAGCTGCTAACGTATAAGTCATCAAAACCCCTCCTAAAAAACTGTGCTTTCATTTTCTGAATTTTATATTCTTTTATTATTCTGAAAACACATAATTATATTTTATCACTTTTGAGTCAGAATTCAAAACGCAGTTGTGTAAAAAGAAAAAGAAGGGAAGGCTAAAGAGTATGAATACTACCACATAATGAAGAGGTGTTAAAGGTGAAACAAATTCCAATTGGTGTATCAAATCGGCATGTCCATCTGACAAGCGAAGATTTAGAAAAACTTTTTGGGGAAGGATATGAGCTCCTGGTTGCAAAAGAACTTTCACAACCAGGAGAGTTTGCAGCGAAAGAAACAGTAACGATTAAGACTGAAAAGGCGGAAATCCCAAAAGTCCGTATCCTTGGTCCTATTCGAAAGTTTACACAGGTTGAAATTTCAAAAACAGATGCACGTAAATTAGGAGTGGATGCTCCGATTCGAGCATCAGGCAATATTGATGGAACACCAGGGATTACTCTTATTGGTCCAAAGGGTTCTTTAAAAATTGAAAAAGGTGTAATCATCGCTGAGCGCCATATCCATATGACACCTCAAGATGCTGAAAAATTTCAAGTGAAAGATGGACAATATGCAAGTGTGAAAGTAGAAGGAAGCAGAGGATTGATTTTTAATCAAGTGTTAATTCGTGTAAAAGATACATACGCCTTAGATATGCATATTGATACAGATGAAGCAAATAGTGGGAATATAACAACAGGAGACTTAGGTCATCTCTTACAATAAGAGAAAAATCCATCTCAATTTGGAGATGGATTTTACATGTTCGATACTTGGGAAGTGTTTTTACTTGCCTGCTTGTGCTTTGATAACGACATAAAAATAATTAATAATGAAATAGCGCCAAAAATAAGAACCATATATCGTAACCCAATTGTGTCTAAGAAGAATCCAGTTCCAAGTAAGACAATTTGGAACATTACCCTTTCAAACATATTACGGAATGAGAAAAGACGTCCATGATAACTTTTTTCAACTTTTGTTTGGAAAATTGTTGACATGATAGGGAAGAAACAGCCAACGCTAAATCCAAATAGACCAAATGATACAAGTGCCATCCATTTCACATCACTAAAGAACAATGAGAGATGCGCAAAAGCAGTACAGAAGGCGAAGAAATAAAGTAATTTATCAGGTGGGAAATGATCAGATAAACGCTTAATTACGAAAGCTCCTAACATAAAAGCCACACCTTCAATGGTATAAATAAACCCTTTAATTGTCGGATCATGTTGCATTTCGCTAATATTAATAACCATTAAATTGAAACCAGCGATGAATAAAAGGGGAATAATACTTAAAATAAGTGCCCGAAATGCAACCGGGATTCCTCTTAAAATCCGAAATACTTCCATAAAGCTATTATCTTTTGCTGCTTTTTTACTTGATGTATCTGATTTTTGATCTTCAAATTGTAGGAAAAAGGTCGAAAAGAATAATAAAGCGTATGCTGCCATTGAGAACGCGTACATGTACTGTAAACTCATAACGACAAGAAGAACACCACCTAGTGAGGTTCCTGCAATACGAGCGATTGTTCCGATATTCATATGGACACCATTCATCTGTAATAGTTCATGTTCACGAACAATAAGCGGAATAACAGACTGCAATGCAGGGAAATAAAAAGCCGCTGAAATTTGAAGGGCAATCATAAAGGCAATCATAAAGGCGATACTCTCATATTGAATAGCGAAGAACATAAAAATAACACTGATAACACGGCCGAAACCAGCATAAAGAAGGACTTTCTTTTTTTCGTATTGATCGATAACACGACCAGCCATCGGACCAACAAGAACACCGGCTAATAATCCAATAAATAAAATAACCGACTTCATAAAATCAGAAGGTACATACTTCTGCATAAATTCTAGATTGCCAAGAATCCCAAGCCACAAACCAAGCCCAGCGATAAACTCACCGATTAGAACAATCCAGACATTTTTATTACGCCACATAACAAAACCTCTCAGTCTTATAAAATAGGAAAAATCGTATATAAATCCTCCTCTTCATTCATACATTTGAATCATTATTTTTTAGAGTCAGAGTCTATATTACGTGTTTGATAATGAAAGTTCAATCTTTTTGATTTGGATAAAACTTTGCTTTTATAGAGCTGAAAAATCAAATTTACATATTAGAAAATAAATTGGAATAAATTTAAAATGTACGAGGGAGGGATACTTATGATTCAACAATTTTTCAAAAAATTGTTCGACCAGTTTTTAGAGAAGCAGGAAGAGGAAATAATAGCAAAGCTTTGTTTTTGGATTGTCTATTATTACATATCAGTCCCAAAATATATGGTGAATTCTAGTGGTATTTTAGTACATATGAATCAAACGCATGAAGGCTATACGTATGATACAATTGGAGATTTTTTACGCGAGTATAGTGGGAAAACAAGGGGAGCGTTCTATTTTGAAAGTAGAATATACTATATTAAATTTGAGGAAATGATTAGGGAGAAGTGTCGTGAAATGATTTATGCTTATTACTTTCCACGCTTTATTGATGGACATTCGTTATTATGTAAAGAGTTATTAAGAGAAATAGGTGTAGGTAAAACAGAAATTGAATGCGGAAGTTTCTATACGTTGATTTTTAATTATTGTGCAGAAACAAAGGATTGGGTTGATGAATACGAAGAGAATGTGTTAAAAGAACTATTTGTATTGTCACTTCCCTTCATTGTACAAGCATATGGTATAAATGTATGTAAATATATAAAACAAGAAGAAAATTGGAAGGAAATAGAGTGCTTAGTTCATTGAATAAAGAGGATATTTATATATTCTTGCTGAAAAAGAATATGTAAATATATGTAGAAAGAAGATGATTGAAATGAGTAACGAAGAACTTGTGAAAACACAATTTGGTAGTAATGCTGAAAAGTATGTGAATAGTCAAATTCATGCAAAAGGGCCAGATTTACAGTATGTCGTTCAACAAGTGAAAAATCGTAAAAATATTCGTCTTCTTGATATCGCTACAGGTGGCGGTCATGTTGCTAATTTATTAGCCCCGATATTTAAAGAGGTTGTTGCGCTCGATTTAACAGAAAAAATGCTAGAAAAAGCGAAAGCATTTATCCAGACAAACGGACATGAAAATGTATCATTTGTAGTAGGAAATGCAGAGGATTTACCATTTTCTAATCAATCGTTTGATACGATTATTTGTCGCATTGCAGCGCATCATTTTTCAAACCCTTCTCAATTTATTTTTGAAGTACATCGAAAGTTAGAAGAGAACGGATTATTTATATTAATTGATAATGTCTCCCCAGAAAACCTAGAATATGATACATTTTATAATTTTATTGAGAAAAAGCGAGATCCAAGTCACAGGAGAGCGCTTAGAAAAACAGAGTGGATTTCATTATTAGAAAAGCAAGGTTTACAAATGCAATCATGTTTCACATTTGAAAAACAATTTAATTTTGATTGGTGGTGTAACATGATGGATGTCCCATCGCCAACACGCTCCAAGTTAACGGATTGTATGATGAAAACGTCAAATGAAATGAAGGAGTTCTTCAACATACAATTTAACAATAATAAAGTAGAATCATTTTATACGGAGATGGCACTGTTTGTATGTCATAAAAGTTCAACGCTAAAAAGATAATTTTCTTGCAGTCTTTTCTCAGTACGCTATACTTAGTACAGAGAAATAGAGAATTGAGGAGTAATAACAATGATTCGTGTACGCGTTGAGGGAACGGAAAAAGAGATTGTTGAATTTTTGGAGAAAATGCCTGAAATTCCTGGGTTTGAAAAGACACATGTTAGAGAGCCGAAAAAAGGAAACAATCCTAAATATGATACAAGTAAGAATGTATTAGCATATTTGTCGTATAAAAAGATGGAAAATGCTGTTCACAAATAATAAAGTCCTTTAAAAACAATAAAATTGTTTAATGATAGAGAGCCGAAACGACACAAAATACAGTGTCGTTTTTTCTATTCATGTATAATAGAAATGTAAAAAATATAATTAACAGGGGAGAACTTTTTAGCGAAAAAGTATTTTGAATATTTCGTTCCTTCCTATATAAGCTATACATCTATATGGAAAAATAATTTAATAAATTGATTTTTATTTAGAAATATATAAGTTGAATCAGCACACAGAAGTTCTGTTTTGTGTGCCTATTTATTGTAAAGAGAGAATATGTTCCTGGAGTATCTAATTGTTATATTTGTCTTTTGACCAGTTATCGTGTGAAAACAACCGGTTATCGAAAATCCATTTACAGTAACTTAAATAGCTTTTATATTTAGAGCGAGTGAAAGGGAAGTGGTGAAGTGAAGTGAAGTGAAGTGAAGTGAAGTTTGAAGTGTCGATTGATCCATCTTATAAAGAGCCGAAAATTATCATTCTAACGGATAAAATGACAGATGAGATATCTGATATTATGAAGCGACTATCGGAGACTCATATGGATTCATTAGCTGTATTTTCAGAAAGAGGTGTTGAAATTGTTGAATGTAAAGATATCGTTAGAATCTATACAGAGAAACAGAAGGTATTTCTCCAAACCGCTGCTGGTATTTATACCGTTCGCTCAAGGTTATATGAACTGGAAGAGAAATTAAATAGTCAATTTTTTGTTCGTATTTCAAATTCAGAGATTGTTAACATTAAAATGATTACGAATATGGATATTAGTATGACAGGAACAATTGGCGTGTCATTAACAGGGAATATCAAAACGTATGCTTCTCGACGCTATGTTTCAAAAATTAAGAAACTGTTCGGAATATGAGGTGAAAATATCTTGAAAAATATAATTAGTCGAGTTGTTGGTGGTTTTGTTATCGGTGTGATTATTGGACAAATCGTACAACTCCTTATTTCGCTCACATTAGGTCAAGGAGAATATATGCCAGTTGTGGAACAGTTTCGCTCTTTATTTGTTAGTGAGATGTCAGCTGTCACGGTACAAATACTGTTAACAGGGCTGATTGGGGTCACATTCGCTACAAGTTCGCTTGTTTTTGACATAGTGAAGTGGAGTCTACTAAAACAGTACATCGTTCATTTTTGTATAACAGCACTAGTATGGGGGCCGATTGTAACGCTACTGTGGATGCCCAAAACATCTATAGGCACACTGATTTTTTTTATTGGTTTTTTAGGTACGTATGTCATCACATGGACTATTCAATACATGATTTCAAAGAATGATATAAAAAAAATTAATGCTGCGATTCAATCAAGGCAATTTGAAGGGAGAAGTGATGAATAATGGCCATAATTATAAAAAATCTAACGAAAAAATTTAAAGAGCGCACAGCTGTTGACAATCTTTCACTGACGATTAAGAAGGGAGAATTCTTCGCACTTTTAGGGCAAAATGCTGCTGGAAAAACAACAACGATTAAAATGCTTAGTTGCTTACTTACACCTACAAGTGGCGATGCACTGATGTTCGGAGATAGTATCATCAAAAAACCTACGGCAGTAAAACAAAAAATAAACATTTCTCCGCAAGAAACTGCGGTAGCTCCGAATCTTTCTGTAAAGGAAAATTTAGAATTCATCTCGAGTATTTATGGAAGCAATAAGCAAGAGGCTAAGCAAAAAGCGGTGGAAATGATGACAAAGTTTGGACTTTCGGAGCGAGCAAAAAATAAAGCAAAAACATTATCAGGTGGGTTGCAGCGCCGGCTAAGCATTGCGATGGCACTTATTTCGTCTCCCCAAATCATTTTTTTAGATGAGCCAACACTAGGACTTGATATTCGTGCTAGACATGATCTGTGGAAGACTCTACTTGAATTAAAGGGTAAAATCACGATTATTTTAACGACGCACTATCTAGAAGAAGTAGAAGCACTTGCTGATCGCGTCGGTATTATGCATGGTGGTAAATTGCATGCACTTGGAACGATTGATGAGTTAAAAGAAAATACGGGACAATCTTCTTTAGAAGATATTTTCCTTACGCTAACTGAAGAGGGAGGCGGACTATGAGATATTTAGCATTTGCTTCACGTAATCGTAAGGAGATTTTACGAGATCCTCTGACGCTTCTTTTTGGGATTGTGCTTCCGGTTATTATTATGTGTCTTTTTTCAATCATGCAGAAAAATATGCCTTTGGACCTTTATCATATAGAAAACTTAACGCCAGGTGTAATCGTTTTCAGTTTTTCTTTTATTACGTTATTTTCAGGGATGCTGATTGGTAAGGATAAAAGCAGTTCATTTTTAATGCGGATTTTTGCTTCCCCTATGTCTGCCTCTGATTATATTACTGGGTACGCTCTTCCACTATTACCGGTTGCCATTCTTCTTAGGTCTATCATTTAATGCGAATGTATTAGGTGCCACTATTCTACTCATTATCATTGCAATGCTTTATATTGGATTTGGTCTACTACTTGGTACGTATTTTACGGATAAGCAAGTTGGTGGGATTTTTGCGATTTTTGTTAATCTTACAACATGGTTAAGTGGCACTTGGTTTAAGTTAGATATGATTGGTGGTACGTTTAAAACAGTCGTATGCATTGCCATTTGCTCATGCGGTTGATGCTACACGATTTGCTTTATCTGGTGAATATGGTGATCTTGTTGTACCTTTATTATGGGTAGTTGGTTATATAATCATTATCTTCGTAATCACTGTTTTGGGCTTTAAGAGGAAAATGAAAAGGTAAATAAATTGTATTCATAGTGAAAAATACACGATAGTTGAATAAAATATAAACAATTTTATTATCTCCATATAACCGCCAGTAAATAGGCGGTTTTTTTATTTGATACTGTTTCACCGCCTTGTCTTTTTCGCATAATAATAATAGTAGAAAATGATGAGGAGGGTGAGAGGAGTTAATAAAAAATCTTTTTTGGAGATTTAGGTATCGATGATGCAGTTGCTTTAATTTATGCCGATAAAACATGCAATATTATTTCTTTTGTATCCAGATGTAATGGACCAAGTATGCGCTTATTATATAATGGGTGGCGCATTTTTATTTCCAGGTAATGTTACTCCTGTTTCAGAAGCTAACTTTTACCCCGCATTAACGGGCAGTAAGACCCCCACCTCAAAGTTCAGCGAAAGCAAAGAAGTTAGGTGGGGGATCAACTGCCCATAAAAGCCCGATTCGTTCAACTAATAAACAGAGGAGGATGAAGAAAACCCCCACTGATTAAAGTTTCACTTTATGGAGATCCAATTGCAACTAATATTGTCATGAAATATGCCAAGAATGTTAGTGTTTATCCGTTAAATGTAACGCAGCAGGCACTTATTACTCCTGAAATGGAAACATTATTAATGAAAAGGGAAGAGGGCTAGCAAAACTAATTAAGCCAATGATTGATTTTTATTATGAGAACTTTTATAAAAAAGAATACCTTGGAATTGGTGGAAGTCCCATTCATGATTTATTACCGTTTATTTCATTAATGAATGATAATATCTTTGAATATAAAAAGTCTGCTGTATGGATAAGTACAACAAATGACGAAACTCGAGGACAAAGTGTAGCTGATTTTAGAAAGATTGCTGAACCCATAAGATTTGATAATCGGTCTGTACAAAGAATGGCCATTGATTTTAACTATCAAACGTTTTAAAAAAATTTATGAGAACAATGTTGAAACCAGATTGTTCTTAGGGAATAAGGCTATCAGATCATCGAGGAATAATATGGTTTGGAAAAATAATTTATTTTGAATGGATACAAAACTGTATTAATTCAATTGTATAAAAAGCTATACGTGGCATTTAAGGTATAACTTATCAAAAATAGTAGCATAACTAATGGTAAGCAATAATTTATAGGTATTATTTTTGTTTTGTAAAATTAAGGAGGTATAGTGATATGGCATTTATATGGTCTTTAATTGTTGGTGGTATTTTAGGATGGCTAGCAAGTTTAATCGTTGGTAAAGATGTACCTGGTGGTGTGATTGGAAATATTATTGCTGGGATAATCGGTTCTTGGCTTGGAACATTGTTATTGGGTACGTTTGGACCGGTTATCGGAGGGTATGCAATTATTCCAGCATTAATTGGTGCCATTGTTTTAATTTTTATTGTCAGCTTATTACTGCGTGCAATGCGAAAATGAAATTAGGTGGATCGCTGAAAATTGTCAGCGATCCATTTTTGTATTATTTGTCCTAATCTGTTATGCTACTGTTATACAATCAGGAGGTGTAAGCATTGAAATCATTTACAGTAAACTTTCATCAAGAAGACAATGCAAAAGCAACAACAGTACATAAGTTAAGTGAAGAGGACTTCAATAAAGTAACAGAAAACGGTACTCGTCATCTATTTGATCTAGATACAAATGTTGGTTTCTTTGTATTCTTTGATGCAGAAGATGCAGAAGGCAATGAACAATACTTAATGTTGCAATATGAAGGAGATCATGAAGAGCCAAGTGCTTGCTACGGATTTGATTTGAAATTATTCTATCAATTTTTAGCACTTTACTTAAATGACCTTGAATTCCAAGGTGAAACAGATGAAGAAGAGGAAGAATATGGTCCAATTCATCATTTGGCTCATTTACTTTACCATATTGTTGAAGATGGAAAAAGTATTGAAGTATAAATACATACAGTAAGGCTGTCCTGTTAAAGGACAGCCTTTTTTGTTCGATTTAAACGAGAGAAGGAATTTAATGGCATAAAAGTATTTCTCATTGCATAAAAAATTAAAGCATAACTATATGTAAGGGAGATTTAAATGAATAATAAAATACCATGTATTGTATTAATTTTTTATAATTTTGATATCATTAAGAAATCATTGGAGTTTTTAGGAGAATATTCAAAGCAATTAGAGATTTATGTTATTGAAAATCCTAGTATTCATACAGAATCGAAGATAAAGCCATATATTTTAGATTTGATTAATAAAAAAATTGTTTCTAAGTATGTTCTGTTTTCGAAGAATATTTCTAATAATGCAATTGAAGTGTTTTTTAAAAATCAACTGGTGAAGCAATTAGAACAATATAAATACATTTTGTTTACTGATGGAGATGTAATTGTAAAAAATAATGATTTTTTATCTGAAGAGATACATATTTTGGATTATCATCCTGAAGTTTTTGCTTGCGGTGTTACAATAAACCTAGATAACTTACCTTTAGAAAATTATCCAACAGCAAACTCTTGGATTCCGCCAATTGTAAAAGAATATTCACTCTTTAATGAAGGGGTAACAGGAGCACAATTACTTCTATTTAGAACCAAAGATTTTCTTCAATATTTAGAGTATATTAAATTGAATAATTTAAAATTTGTAGATGGTACGATGCATACATTTTGTTATGATATTTTAAATAAAAAGTGGGCCAGAACAAAGAAAAGTGAATGTATACATTTAACTTGGGATATTTATTCCGATAAAAATCATTCTTATCATAAATGGAAATCTCGATATAGTTTTCATGATATTTGGTACCATAATGATTATTGTTCATTTCAAGTGTTTACAAAAAATTCTCTGGCTAAAGAATAATTGAACATAGAATGTATTATTTGTTTGCACACATACCCAAAAAAGCTGTCCTATTAAAGACAGCTTTTTTGGGTTACTAAATAGAATGAACAATGAGCAGATAAGAGTACAGATCCACATTTTTTATATTTTGGTGTTTCGCCTAAATATGAGACCAGCTATTTATTATAATACAGTATATTTTTGACGATATTGCTTAGGTGTAGTATCAGTGGATTTTTTAAAATCCCTGTGAAATAACTTTGATCATTAAAGCTAAGCCAAGTACAAATCTCGGATAAAGGATATGTAGTCAAAGTTAATAATTTTTAGCTTCTTCTACTCGTTCTCTTTGAATGTATTCACTTAAGGGGATACCTACTTCTATATTTAAATGAATTTGATAAGTAACTAGGAGTTACTTCTATACTTTGAGCGAGATCTTTGAGAGTGATTTCGTGATAAATATTTTTAGAAATATGACCTAAGCAAGCGATTATAGTTTTTGAATACTGTATACTTTTACACGATCTGCAAAAGTACATAAAGCATCTAGAGTATATGTTATCTAATTGTTCAAGCGTTTGTATATATAAAGCGCTAAGCGAGAATGCAATTTCCGAATAAAGATGAATAAAATCATGATGGGGGACAGTTAATCATCATATGAAGGATTAAATTGGATCAGGAGAGAAGTGGGATATATGTTAGATTATTTTTGTGAGTGTAAAATGATATTAATTTGGTTTGAAATACAGTGTAATGGATTGGTTACAAGGGTGAGTACTATAATTTAGGAGGTTGCAAGTATGAAAGCTTGTATGAAAATGATAATGTACTTTCTCGTATTGACATGTATGCTAGCTCTAACAGCTTGCAAGGGTTCTGATGAACAGAAAGCAACTACGCAAACATCTGAGAAGAATTCTAAAGTGGAACCGGATTCTTCTACTGATTCAGATGAAAAGAAAAATGAGAATTCGCCTTCAGATAAATCGAAAGATTCAGCGAGTTCATCAACAGATTCTAAACCAAATCCACCTAATTCATCTGTAGACTCTAAAAAAAGTAATCAAATTAAGAATATATTAGAACAAGCTAAACAAGGAAAAATTCCAAATGTTGCTTTTGCTGCACATACAGGAGATATTGAAGAAGTTGAAAAGGCATGGGGGAAAGCTGATAAAACTGAGTCAGCAGGCAAAGGCATGTATACGAATAAAAATGTTGTCATTGGATTTAGATTTAATAAAGGATCTTAAATTTTTGACGTTCGTTCCAACCATCCAGAACTTCATATGCTTACTTTACAGGAAATCGAAAAAGTTTTAGGTAAACCAATATCGACCAAGGTAAATGGGAATGACAAAATATATATTTATAAAGCGAATGATCAATTTGAATTAAAATTTGTTATCCCTAATCCTACTGGTAAAGTTGATCATATTTCTGTATTTTCTCCGGAAGATAGTATAAATAATATGGCGGGGTAATAGATGTGAGAAAAAGAGCTGTTATGTTATAATGACAGCTCTTTTGCTTTATTCCGCTCTACGGAAGAAACAAAATAAGTTTGAATGATTCCACCAATTATTAATAAGCAGGCACAAATATAAAATAGGATACTGCCGTTTACATGACCTAATATCATTGCTCCAATAACCGGACCGCACGTTCGAGAAATATCCCAGTGTATGCCGTAGATAGAAAAATATAATCCCCGCTTGTGACTTGGTGCTATTCTGGAAACAAATCGTAGTAAGTGATTTAAAGCAATACTTTCACCAATTGTCAGGAAAAGCAATGTGAAGAAGAGTGACCATAATGTTGTAGAATAACCATAACCAATAGCAGCGAATGTATAACAAATATATGAAATTACAATTATTTTAGGCATTGAAAATCGTTCAGACCATTTGACAAGACCAACTTGCAGGATGATTTCCATTACAGCTTTACAAGTCGAGATAAATGCGAGAACAAATAAGAAATTTGGAAAGATATCTTCTGCGAATACACGATAATTTGTTTCAGTTTGGGCATAGAAAAAGCTAATCGGAAGAGTAGATATCATGAGTCCAAATATAGCATAATGCTTAAAAATAAACTGTGTACGTGTTGTTACTTGTGCTGATTTTTCATTAGTTTGAATGATTGGAGCTGTTTCTGGCAGTTGTGTCCAAACGAGAATGGCATACAGCAGGAGAGTTACAGCTTGAATGACAAATAAGTATTCAGGGTGACTATTGTAAAAAAAAGCACCGATGAATGGACCAATCACAGCACCGATAGCTCCTACTGTTTGAAGAACAGCGAATATTTCAGCTTGTTGTTTTTGTTCAGTTAAATCGGCAATTTGTGCACGCTGAGCAGGAATATATAAGGAGCGGCCAATACCGTTCATTACATATAACAAAGCAAAGAATAGGACTGATTCAGCAAAAACAAATCCGCCTATTGCAATTGCTTGCACGAATAATCCGAGTAACATAATTTTCTTTCTACCGTAGCGATCTGTTACACCTCCAGCAATGATTGTGAACACAATATCAGAAAGTGACTGCAATCCAAACAGAAGCATTGTCATAATCACATTACCTTCTAGTGCTTTATTGACATGGACAATAAAAATAATTGCTAACATGGCCTCAGTTGTTCTAGTTAACAACTCACCTAATAATCGAATCCGGATTGGTTTATTATAGCGTTTTATAAGATGATTCATTCTTCATTTCCCCCTTTCTATATGGAAATCTTAAGATAGAAGCAAGAAATGAAAAAGGGTAGAATGAAAGAAGGAGATTTTTCATCTTTTAGGGGGAAAAGTATGGTTATTTTGGAGCAGTACATACAGCTGTGGGTCCAGTATGGAAAAGGGAGAACAGAGGAAGAAAAAATAGAAATATCATTACAAAATATATCGGAAACATTGTTTTGTACGGATCGTAATAGTAAATTTATTATAAAAAAATTAGAAGAGTTAGCGTGGATTTGTTGGTTTCCAGGACGCGGAAGAGGGAATCGATCAAAGTTATCGTTTCAAAAAAATCCTATTTCTTTAATTTTAGAACAGGGGAAAGAAATAACGAAACAAGGGGATGTAAAGGGTGGAAAAGCATTTGTTGAGCAATATAGCTCATATTTCCCCATATTAGAAAAACAATTCCAAGCTTGGATAGATTCGATATTTGGTTATCAAATTGAAATGACTTCTCGAGGAAGACAAGATGTACTGCGTTTACAAGTTGAAATGAACCTGAAAATTTCTTTAGATCCTGTATATGCTACAATGCGTTCGGAGTGTCATATGGTAAAACATCTATATGACACGCTTATTTATGTTAATGAGAGCACAAATACAATAGAGCCGAGACTCGCTTTTCATTGGGAATATAATGACAACCTAAAACTATGGACTTTTTATTTACGAAAGGGGGTTCGATTTCATAATGGAAAACGATTTACAGCTCATGATGTTGTATATACATTTGGTAGGTTTATGAATAAAGAGGATAATCCGTATTCATGGATGCTTCAACATGTTGAAAGTGTTCGTATTGTAAATGAATATATTGTAGAAATGCACTTGCATACGGAAAATCAGTTGTTATTACATGCTTTAAGCTCAGAACAGTGTTCTATTGTAATGGAAGATGAGGAAGACAAATTAATTGGAACAGGACCGTTTAAACTGTGTGAAAATAATGAGTCTATTTTTGTATTAGAAGCTCATGATTTGTATTTTCGTGAACGACCCTTTCTCGATCGGATTGAATTATGGAATGTGCCACAAAGTATTGATACATATGATGTTTTCGTAAAGGCGCAACATAAAGAATTAGAAAAGTATCATAAGGAACTTTCTATACTGGAATCCAATGTAACATATATAACGTTAAACACTGAGAAACAAGGACCTATGCAAGATATTACATTTCGCAAAGCGTTGTATAAAATTATTCATAGCAGCAAAATAATAGATGAGTTAGAGGGAGAGCGTGGCGAGGTAGCAGGGGAATTATTATTGACGAATTTTTCTATGCCAAGAATAAAAGAGGATATTCAAATTTTGGTTCAAAATAGTAAGTATAATAATGAAATATTAAATTTATATACATTTAAAGGACAAGATCATGTAGAAGATTCATATTGGATTCAAAAAGAATGTGCCAAATATGGAATTGTAATTGAAATAGCTTTTCTTGATACACAGGAATTATTACAGGTTCAAATGATAAAGCAAGCAGATATCATTCATGATAGTGCTACCATTAGTAAGCAAACAGAAAGCAGTTTTCTGTATATGTTTCTTTCAAAAAATAGTTTTATTTATCAGCATAGCTCTCTGGATATTAATGAGCAATTACATTCATATTTTATTGAACCTAATTTTGAAAAGCGAATTACACTGTTACGCGATATAGAGGACACATTGTTACGTAATATTCATATTGTTCCTTTATATCGTAATAAACAACACATACGTACACATGAAAAAGTACAAAATATAGTCATCAACGCTCAAGGTTGGATTGATTTTTATAATATATGGTTTAAACCTTAATATATAAGCATTTAATAAAGGTTCTTTTGAAAAATCAAAAGGGCCTTTTTGTATGGAAGTACATTTTGATTTTGAACATTGTTTCGCACATTTTTATAAACACCCATTTACAGCGTAACAGTGTTATGTTGCATTGTTATCAGGAAGGAGTGTTATACAGTTGAGTACGGATTTAATTTCAAAAAAGGATTTATCATTTTAACCGAGAAGACCCCCTTCTCTAAACGAAGTGAAGGTGGGGAATGAATTGGTTTTGTCTTTTTTAAAGAAAATGTCTCTTTTTTCATAGAACGTACGTTCGTTTCGTTGTATAATGATCTTATTAAACAAAATGAGGTGAGAACAGGTGAAGAAAGCGTATTTTTCGAAACGGATCTATAAGACGGATTTACCACATGAGATGGTAGATGCATTAACACAGACAATCGAAACATTTAATCGGGCGAAACGCTTTGCATTTCAAACAATCGTCCGGGAAAAACGGTGGAACCGTAAGATGCATACAGACAGTCTTCATCTTGTTCTCAAGCGAAACTATCAATTGAATGATTACTATGCAAACAGTGCGGCGCAAGAAGCGAAGGCATTGTTTACAGGTTTAATGGAGTTACAAAAAATATATGAGAAACAAACACAAGAGAAGGTTAAGAAACTCAAGAAAAAGTTGAAACAAGAACGGACAAAACTGACAAATCTTCGCAAAATCAAACAAAGTTGTGTGAAAGAAAAGCTGACGTTTCCGAAAAACACCCGCTTCGCGAAGCACAACAACCTCATCTCCTTATCTCGTAAAAAAGACACCTTAATTTGGCTGAATGAATATCTGTTTGAGCACCAATACTTAGATGTTCAAATCAAAAGGATTCAGGCGAAAATCGGTCTTTTAACTCACAGACAATACCGTTTAACGCAGAAACTTACATCATATAAAACGCATATTCCAAGCGCAGTATTTGGAAGAAAAAACCTGTTTCGCTCTCAATTTACAATCGATGAGTTTGTACGTAACCATGATAAATGGAAAACATTATTTTCCCGTGCTCGAAATAAACAACTTATATTATCTGGCCGTAAAGATGCCAAACATGGGAATTTTTCGTTTCAGTACGTGCCTGGGACAAAGGAATTATGGATGACGACAAGTTCTGGGAAAACACTTACGTTTCCATCTGTTACATTCCCATATGGACAAGAAATCATGGAAGAAGTAATCACAACCCAATTACAGTGTAAGAATAAGAAAAAACATGGTAAACCGATTGCATGGTCTTTGGAAGACTATGGTCTGTATTATATTGTGAAATGTTTAGTCGATGTACTGGAAAATCCACACACGAATTATAGTAAATCAGATGGTGTCATTGGTGTGGATTGCAATCTCGAACATTTTGCTTGGGCAAATGTAACGAAGGATGGGAATTACAAAGGAAGTGGTTCCCTCCGTTTTTCAATTCTAGGTAAATCCACCGGCCGAATCACAAAGATAATTGAGGCGGAAGCCATTCGCTTAGTAGATTTAGCGGAGCGATATAACAAGCCAATTGTCATCGAGAAGTTAGATACAACCCAATCGAAAACAGGGGATCGTTATGGAAATAAGCGAGTGAATCGAATGAAGAGTATGTTTGCGTATGAGAAGATGACAAGTGCAATTCTAGGTCGCGCGGATAAAAGGGGCGTGGCTGTCTTTCAAGTCAATCCCGCTTACACTTCGATTGCAGGAAAGATGAAATATATGCGAAAATTCGGTATCTCTATTCATCAATCTGCTGCTTTTACGATTGGGCGCCGGGGATTAGGATACAAAGAAAAAGTGCCGCGGGTTCTGCAGCCTTATATTCCAAAGAAAGATGCACATCACTGGAGTCATTGGCATCAACTGAATAATCGATTGGATATTCGCACGCATCATTTCTATCAGCTATACGATGTAGATCAGCCGAAAGAAGCCTTACAAATCGAAAGGTTACACTTGTTTAAAAGTGAAAAGAAAAAACTAGCAAAGCTACTTGCATGATAAAAAAGGACGCTTTGTCCCAGTCTCCTACGCTTATTACCAGAGCAGATAACAAGTCTAGGAACTGGATGCATGACATGGTATTCTACCCTCGATATAAGAAAAAGTAGCTGTACCTGTTGTGTTTTCCTTTCGTTGGAAGAGAGAATGGGTCGTCTTACATAAAGACACTACTGAACTTCTATATCGTTGTATCCTCTTTGTTGAACGAGAGGAACTGTTTTTGCTAAGGCCGAAACAGGAGAATCCTCCACCTCAAGCTCGTGTAGAGGTAGGTGGAGGTAGTTCAATCAAGGTGTATATGGGGGATCGGCAACGAATTCTGGCTTATTACTATTACCAATGATGTTAGGATCAGTAGTTACAGCACAGTTAGGTGGATTTTTAACATCAAAGCTAAGTTACCGTAATATCATGATTATTTCAGCTGTGATTATGCTTGGTGGATTGTTCTTATTAAGTACATTAACACCAGAAACGAGCCGTGTATGGTTAACCATTTATATGATTATTATCGGTTTTGGCGTAGGTTTCTCATTCTCTGTATTAAGTATGGCTGCAATTCATAATTTCGGTATGAACCAGAGGGGATCAGCAACTTCAACGAGTAACTTTATCCGCTCATTAGGAATGACACTTGGGATTACAATATTTGGTATGATTCAAAGAATAGGTTTTCAAGATCAATTAGAAGAAGCATTTAAAGGAATGGACGGCGGAATAAATAGCAACGCTCTAGGGGATTCAAGAGCAATTCTTTCAGAAGGCGCAAGATCTCAAATTCCGCCACAAATATTAGATAAAATTATTGAAGCCTTTTCAAGTTCTATCGTTCATACTTTTATGTGGGCGTTAGTTCCAGCAGGTTTAGCATTCGTGTTTATTTTCTTTATGGGGAATGAACGAATGGTATATAAGAAAGAACAAGGTAAGATAAAGGCTGAAACATCAAAAGCATAGAAGAAAAAAGCTCCTTTCTCAAATAGAAAGGAGCTTTTTTGTATGTAACTTTACAAATTAACCTTCGATCACTTCATATTCTTCGTCTGCTAATAATAAAATCTGTGTTTTTTTACCTTTGTTTTGTACTTCAATTACATCGTATGTGCCTAGGTCTCTTAATTTATTTTGAGACACATTTACCATTACTTCAATAGAATCGATTAAAATATCTTCTTCGATATATGATTCAGGCAATGCCATATCCTCAGTATCTAATACACATGCGTATAGATTTTGTAAATCTGCAGTATATGGGTTTTGTTCCTCAACATCAATGATGTTTTTTACTGCATCCATATTTTCTTCTTTTACTTGATACACTTTAATTTTAGCCATTTTTTAATCTCCTTTATAACGTAATCGTAGAGGCTACAGTTTATTATAACGTTTTTTAGTGGAAAGATGAAATTGTTTCCTTATTATCATTCTCAATTATAATATTCGCATCCAAAAGTTCGGGTAGGAGAAGTGCTATTCAGTGAAAGGAAAGGAAATCCTTGCTAATTCAAAATCAGTTCGAATTTATTACAAAAGTGTAAGGTTTTTGTAAGGAAAATAGATAAATAGATCATAAGGTTTCTGATAGTATACGAGGTGTCACATACTATTAAAACAAGAGGTTGAAAACATGAAGAAACTGTTAATAACTTTGATTGCTTTTCTCGTATTATTAGGTCTTTTAATGACTGCTTTTGTAAGCTTTGATTGGGATTTAGCTGAAATGAAGCAAAAATTGGGCAAAGATAAAATGTATGTTCATATTACGGAGAACGGAAAAGAATATCAGGTAGATAAAGATGATCCTACTTGGAAGCGTTACGAGTATAACGTAATTGCATATGATAAAGATGGAAATAAGACGAGTATTAAGTTCGATGCTAATAAAAATTTAAAGCTAAATGCTTTTTTACGTGTGTATGTATTTGATGAACCAAATAGTGAGGGATATAAAGGGATTTCAACATATGAAGAAGTCCAACAAAATGAAATTCCTAAAAAAGCACTAAAGCAGATGGATAAAAACTAATATATAAGGATTGTTCATAGATGAAAAGGCAGCATGTATAATTGTACATGCTGCCTTTTTGTTTGAAGAAGCAAATAATGGTATGAAATGAAGTTTGAATTTAAAAGTGCTTATAATTTAAACAACAAAACATTTTTATCATATTCCCGTAAACACCAATTATATTTATTTAATACAGTAGGATGAACACCCTCTTGATCAGTATTAATTTCTTTAAAACCATATTTTTTATAAAAAGCTGCCAGTTCTTCAAAAGGAATGCAATAAATATTAGGTACATTGGATTGGATTGCTTTGCTTCGTCTACTAAGAAAGAAAGGAGATCTCCTGCTAATTTATAGCCTCTGAATTTAGGAAGTATATAAATACCGCCCATTTCTAACGTACTTTGATCAATTTTAACTAAACGTCCAAGTCCAACATATTCTCCGTTGTATGTCACAATTGCCACTTTATCTTTTTTTAAATCACTTGGCACAAATCCAACTGATTTATACTGACTGTTAATCCATTCTAAATCCTCTGGTGAAGCAAATTTTATTTTCATAAAAATACACTCCTTGAAAAATTCTGATATTTCTATTGTATAGGAAACAAAATGATTTGTAATGAAATAATGGTACTTGGTTCAATTAGATATAACTCGTTTGAGAAATTGATTTGATCATGAAGTTAATTTCTCCACATTCCGCGCATAGAATATAGAATAGTTTAATAATACTTTCTCTTTCTTCATAAGTGTTTTACGTATATAATTTAAAGGTAATTGTTCTTATTTTAGTATACTTATAATAGAATAGAGGTTTAAAAATGAGTGTTAAAATCATTACGGATAGTGCTGCTGATTTACCAAAAGAATTGCTGCAAGCTTATGATATAGATTTGATTCCACTCCGTGTATATGATGAGGCAGAAACAGAGTATTTAGATGGAGTAACATTAGATTCGGTTCAATTATTACAAAAGATGAGAGAAGGCGAGGTATTTAAGACATCGCTGCCATCATTAGAAACATTCCAAGAAAAGTTCGTTACATATGCAAAGCAAAGTACACCTTGTATATATGTAGCTTTCTCTTCTGAACTTTCTGGTACATATCAATCTTCAGTAGTGATTAAAGAAGAAGTACAAGAAACATATGCAGATTTCGATTTAGAAATTATTGATACAAAATGCGCTTCACTTGGTCAAGGTCTTGTTGTATTAGAAGCTGCGAAAATGGCTAAAGAAGGTGCATCAAAAGAAGAAATTTTGAAACGAATTGCTTTTCTAACAAAACATATGGAGCATATCTTTACAGTTGCTGATTTGCAGTATCTTGTTAGAGGTGGTCGTTTAAGTAAGGTAGCTGGATTTATTGGTGGTTTATTAAATATTAAGCCGATTCTAAATGTGGAAGAAGGAAAGCTTGTACCACTTGAAAAGATTAGAGGTAGAAAGAAAGTTTTAGGCCGAATTGTCGATATAATGGAAGAGCGAGGAAAAGACCTTAAAGGTCAAACAGTTGGCATTACACATGGTGATGATTTAGAAACTGCGAATGCATTAAAAGCGTTAATTACTGAAAAATTTGGCTGTGATGTGTTTATTGTAAATACAATTGGAGCAGCAATCGGTGCGCATACAGGACCAGGTGTTTTAACATTGTTCTTCTTAAATGAAGTAGAGTAAAGGATTGATCTTTTTGATCAATCTTTTTTTTTACAATCATAGTTTTGTACGAAATAGATGAGGATAACATCGTAGGAGGAATTAATATATCAAATGCAATAAAGAATATATGTAATACAAACGATTTACAGTAGCAGACGTAACTTTTTTATTATTCACTAGCTTTTTTTCTAACAGGCAAGAAGGTAGAAAGGAAACTAGTGAGAACTAGTATGAAAGAAACTCTCTCAGTCGTATCAATCTCTAAACCGTTATTCCATTGATATATAAAGGATACTAGTATTAAAAGTATAACAAATCCTGCAACATATCTTACTGTTTTTCGCGCCTTTTTGTCATTTGTTCTCAAAATCATATTCGTCCCTCTTTCTTATTTAATTAATAATTTTTTTGATTTAAATAGCCGATAAACTGTAGTCTTTTTAGCTAGCAACTAAATATGTATAATTGCATAAAAAAATTGAAATATATAGGTTATTATTAAACTACATTTTTAATGTGGAAGGGTATTTTTGTTTAAAAGTAAAATCGTTTACGTTATTGATGAAATTGAAATTTAGGAGAATCGTATGAAAAAGAAATTATGTACACTAGCTTTTGTAACAGCAATATCTTCTATTGCAATGACAATTCCAACAGAAACATATGCTTGTGGAATTGACGAAGTAATGAAACAGGAAAACCAAGAGCACAAACGTGTGAAAAGATGGTCTGCGGAGCATCCGCACCATCCTAATGAAAGCACACATTTATGGATTGCACGAAACGCAATTCAAATTATGGGTCGTAATCAAGATAAGACGGTTCAAGCAAATGAATTACAATTTTTAAATACTCCTGAATATAAGGAGTTATTTGAAAGAGGTCTTTATGATGCCGATTACCTTGATGAATTTAACGATGGCGGTACAGGTACGATAGGCATTGATGGGCTAATTAAGGGAGGATGGAAATCTCACTTCTACGATCCTGATACGAGAAAGAACTATAAAGGAGAAGAAGAACCAACAGCTCTCTCGCAAGGAGATAAATATTTTAAATTAGCAGGTGAATACTTTAAGAAGGATGACCGAAAACAAGCTTTTTATTATTTAGGTGTTGCGACGCACTACTTCACAGATGCTACTCAGCCAATGCATGCTGCTAATTTTACAGCCGTCGACATGAGTGCTTTAAAGTTTCATAGCGCTTTTGAAAATTATGTGACGACAATTCAGACACAGTATGAAGTATCTGATGGTGAGGGCGTATATAATTTAGTGAATTCTAATGATCCAAAACAGTGGATTCATGAAACAGCGAGACTCGCAAAAGTGGAAATCGGGAACATTACCAATGACGAGATTAAATCTCACTATAATAAAGGAAACAATGCTCTTTGGCAGCAAGAAGTTATGCCAGCTGTTCAGAGAAGTTTAGAAAAAGCTCAAAGAAATACAGCGGGATTTATTCATTTATGGTTTAACACATTTGTTGGAAATACTGCTGCTGAAGATATTGAAAATACGATAGTAAAAGATTCTAAAGGAGAAGCAATACAAGATAATAAAAAATACTTCGTAGTACCAAGTGAGTTTCTAAATAGAGGTTTGACCTTTGAAGTATATGCTGCGAATGATTACGCACTATTATCTAATCATGTAGATGATAATAAAGTTCACGGTACACCTGTTCAGTTTGTATTTGATAAAGAGAATAATGGAATCCTCCATCGCGGAGAAAGTGTACTGCTGAAAATGACGCAATCCAACTATGATAATTACGTATTTCTTAATTACTCCAACATGACAAATTGGGTACATCTTACGAAACAAAAAGCAAATACTGCACAGTTTAAAGTGTATCCAAATCCGAATAATTCAGCTGAATATTACCTATATACAGATGGATACCCAGTAAATTATCAAGAAAATGGTAAAGGGAAGAGCTGGATTGTGTTAGGAAAGAAAACGGATCAACCAAAAGCATGGAAATTTATACAGGCTGAATAGGATTTCCTAGAAGAGAGAAAGAAAAATTTATATATTTTAATAATACTTCATGTATTTAGAATGAGTTTTTTGTTCATTAACTAGCATCTAATTTTAAAGGGGATTTGTGTATATGCCATTTCAAAAAATAAAACTAAGTATGGTTGCTATTTCTTCATTCTTTATTTTAGGTTCCTCGTCCTTATCATTTACAGATACTACATATGCTGAAGTAGTGTCTGCGTCTCCGAAAGCAGAGATGATTTTAACACAAGAGGTTACTGTAAAAAATTATGATGATACATATTATAATAGCGCAAAGGGAAAAGTGGGTTCAGAATTAAAAAAGGAGCTTCATAATATTATTGATAATCATACAAAGATATCATACAGTGCGGTTTGGGAAGCACTAAGAGATACTGATGAAGATCCAAATAATAAAAACAATGTTCTTCTCTTATATACAGGACGTTCGCAAGGGAAATTTACAAATGGTTCAGGGGTCGATAATTGGAACCGAGAGCATGTTTGGGCAAAATCTCACGGTGATTTTGGGACAGCTGCAGGACCAGGAACGGACCTTCACCATTTAAGAGCTACGGATGTATCTGTCAATAGTTCACGTGGGAATTTGGATTTTGATAATGGCGGTGTGAGTCATTCAGAAGCAACAGAATGTAAATACGATAGTGATTCTTGGGAACCTCGTGATAGTGTAAAAGGGGATATTGCTAGAATGTTATTTTACATGGCTGTTCGTTATGAAGGAGACAATGGCGAAGTAGATTTAGAGCTTAATGAAAAAGTGAATAACAATAAAGATCCATATATGGGGAAACTATCTGTTTTACTAAAATGGAATGAACAAGACCCTGTCGATGATTTGGAACGAAAGCGTAATGAAGTTATTTTTACAAAATATCAACATAATCGTAATCCATTTATTGATCATCCTGAATGGGCAAATGAAATTTGGAAATAAATAAGTAAAATCATACCTGGGTAAATTTTAAAGTAGAAAGGAGTGATCATAAGAATCACTCCTTTTTTGGGGTTTACTCCACAATAACCGGTCTGTAAGGGATTGGTGAGGAGAGTATCATAGAAGTTTTTACTGTACCAAATGGAATTACAACATCGATTAATTCTTCTAATTCTTTCATTGATTGCACAGCTACTTTTAAGTAATAGCTACTTTCGCCAGTGACTCGGTGGCATTCAAGTATTCTGTGTTCGTTATATATTTTTTCTTCGAATTTTTTACAGGCAATTTTTAAGTTTTCTATTCTTAAAAATGCTTGAATGTCTTTGCCGACTGCATCGAGGGAAATACGTGCTGTATATTTTTCAATTATTCCTGCATCATGTAATCGTTTGAGTCTTTCGGTAACACTTGGACGACTAAGATGTAAATGTTCAGTCATTTCTTTAATTGTCATTCTGGCATCTTCTTGTAAAAGTGAAACTATTTTTTTATCGATTTCATCCATAATGTATATTCCTTTACGAAATTGAAAATAAATAATTAAAAAACCTTCATAATATAAAGTTTAGAAAAAGTTTATGTTCATTTTTGAATATAAAATAGATTAATAACTTTCTATAATTTAAATATAAATGGAGGTGCATTAAATGTCTAATGATTTTAAAGAAACGATTTCTATTCGAAAGGGAACAGCTTTATATGTCGGAGCTGTTTTAGGATCAGGAATTCTCATTTTACCGGGTATGACAGCAAGTATAGCAGGGCCAAGTGCTATTATCTCTTGGTTTATCATGATTTTGCTTAGTATCCCGCTTGCGTTTACTTTTGCCTTTTTGTCTATCGAGCATCCAAGCGCAGGTGGAATTGCAACGTTCTCTGAAAAAGCTTTTGGAAAACACATTGGGGCTATAATAGGATGGTGTTTTTTTATTGCTGGAAGTGTTGGGCAAATTATCGTTTCTCTAACAGGTGGGATGTATATCACTAAAGTTTTTAATTTGCCTGTTGACTTTGCATATGTAATTGCCTTTCTTATATTAAGTGTAGCTATTTGTTCAAATTTCTTCGGGTTAAAAATGAGTGGAGTATTTCAAGTATGTATAGGTGTATTAACTTTTCTTATCTTACTCATAACAATTGTTTGTTCATTGCCTTATATTGAAATGGAAAACATAAATATAAACATTTCATTAAATGAAATACACCCTATTTTACATGCTACATTATTAATATTTTGGTCTTTTTTTGGATGGGAAGCAATTTCAAGTTTAGCGCCTGAATTCAAATCTCCGAGAAAAAGAAATATCATTTTTTCAACAGGTGCTGCGATTATTATTATTGGCCTTATTTATATAGGAATTGCTATTTCAGTAATTGGGACAGGAGCATATTCTATAAAGTCTGATAATAGTACCGCTCTTGTAATCGTTATAAAAAATACATTAGGTGACCAATTTGTATGGTTAGTTGGATTAGTAGCTTTCATGATTTGTTTAGGTACAACAAATGCATTTATAGCAAGTATGAGTCGGCTGGGTTATTCTCTAGGAAAAGAAGAATTTGCACCTGAATATCTGGGGTATTTGAATAACAAAAGCAATACACCAACGAATGCTTTAATGATAGTAGGTTTCATCGCAATAACAGGGCTTTTAATAAGCTTCTTTTTTCATATTCGTGTAGATCAATTAGTACTAATCCCTAATTCATTAGGAATTGTTACATATATTGTAGGTACTGCAGCGGGAATAAAGCTAATCAAGAATAGACTAGGAAAGATTTTTTCTGTAACAGCATTCACATGTTGCGTAATGGTATATCCGTTTATTGGTGATGTAATTGCCATTCCGATTGTAGTTGCATTGATGTGTTTGGTGTATATATATCAAAAAGAAAAGGTAGTAAATACATGCTAAATAAGAAGAAATAGAATAGGAAAGGAGTGAAAGTAATACTATTAAAATACCCGCACAAAAGTCGGAATATTTCAAGATGTTAAAATTTAAGTGATTCATATATAATTAGCTAATGAATGCATTATTGTAACTATCTGTAAAAACAGGAGGCTATAAAATGAATCAAATGATCAATCATCCAACGCGATGGGATTTGGAAAGGTTATATCCTGAAACAAAAGATCCTACGTTTTCTACAGAAATAGAGATAATCGAACAATTAATAGGAACATATAAAGAAAATAGCGACCCAGCAATCCTCTCAAGAATTATACAAAGAATTGAAAAGGCAGAGTATTACTTTTATTGTCTTTTTGCTGAACACGCAGATGAATTTACAGCTGCTTTACCTCATACAAAAATAAATACGTTGAAAACAGAGGTTCGTTTATTACTACAAGAATCGAATCATGAAAAAAGTAACTTCTTCGAAAATCAAAATATCAACTTTATAGAAAATGAATTAAAAGCTTGGGAAGACATGTACATACAATTACGAAATAGATTAGAAGTACATCATAATAACGAGATATTATCATTTGGAAAAGCAAACTATCTTGCGATGAATGGTGAAACTCATCATGAAAGATTAGCGGTATTTTCTTCTCTTACAGAGGCATTGGAAAAGGAGAAAACAGTATTTGCTAGCGTACTTAATCAAATAGGTAGATTGCGTACCCTAAAAAGTAACCTGTTACAAGAAAAGGAGGTATTGTCACAATCGCTTCAAGCAAACAGTATTTCTAAAAATGCATTATTGGAAATGTGGAATGCTATTGAAGGGAATCTTGAAAAGTTATCGAGTGTTATAGCGTTTCATAAAAGAAGTAAGGAGACGTTTACTTGGCATGATTTGATGACATTGGAAGAAAATAATCAGGTTCAAATTCCGTTTTCAATAGCAGTAGAAAATATATATGAGGCCTTAAAGGATATCGATGAAGAACTAGCTCAATTTGCACAGCACGCTATTATGAATGGTTGGGTTGATGCTGAGCCAAGAGATAATAAGCCACCTAGTGGATTTTGCGCTCCTTTTTTAAGTGAAGGAGAATCTCGAATTTCATTACGGTATGATGAAACAATTGATAGTGTAAGAATATTAGCTCATGAATTAGGGCATGCATGGCATTTTTATGTAATGAGCAATGAGCAGTCTACTGCTTTTTTAGATGACTACCTTCCAATGTGTATGGCAGAATCAGCATCTATTTTCTTTGAGATGGTACTTGTAGATTACTTAGTTAAAATAGCAGAAAGTGAAGAACTGAGAAAATCATTGCTTAGCTGGAAAATCAGAAATAGCTTTAATTATGTAATGGCCATTCGAGCTTCATTTCAATTTGAGCAAACATTTTATGAAGAAAGTCAAAAGGGACCTTTAAGTGCGGATGAATTAGAGAGATTATCTATACTTTCACAAAAAGCAGCTTATGGAAATTCTTTAACAGAATATCAACCTTTTGTTTGGATGAAATATGGTCAATTTTATACGGCGAGTGTTCCTTTTTACAATTATCCATATACATTTGGTTATCTACTAAGTTTAGGATTATTAGAAATTGCAAAACAAGATGGTAGTGAGTTTCATTCTAAATACAAAAAATTCTTGTGTGAGACTGGAGAACGCCCAGTCGAAGAGTTGGTGAAACAATACTTTCACATCGACCTTGCTGATAATGAGTTTTGGGAGAAAGCATTACTTCAAATAAATAAGGATATTGATGAGTATTTACAGTTTGTACAAGAGGAAGTTTAAGTCATTTATTATAAGAGAACACATAGGGGAAGTGTATGTAAGAAATGGAACAACAGTACATAAAAGGCATACCATTTTGTAGCTTAGAGTATAAGAGAGTAATAGATTTATTAAAAAATTGGTTATCTGAAAAGGAAAATAAACCAAAGTTTATTGTTACGGCAAATCCCGAAATTGTAATGTCTGCTAAAGAAACTTCAGCTGAATCTGTACGTTTTAAAAAGATTTTGTTATCAGCGGACTTAATAACAGCGGATGGAATAGGAGTTATACTTGGTTCTAAAATTTTAAAAGGAAATTTAAAAGAGCGCGTTACAGGTGCAGATTTAACTCATGACTTAATAGAGTATTGTAATCAAGAGGGATACCGGGTGTTTCTTTTTGGTGCTGCACCAGAAAGTAATGAGAAAGCATTAGAAAATTTGAAAATACGTTTTCCACATGCGGTTTTCGAAGGACAGCATGGATTTGTGAAAAATGAGCAGATAGAAGAAGTCAAAGTTCGAATTCAACAATTCGAGCCACACTTGCTATTGGTAGGATTAGGATCTCCTAGGCAAGAGGTATTCATCTATGAAAATCTTCAAGAATTAAACGTACCTTTATCTATTGGTATTGGAGGTATGATTGATATTTTATCCGGAACGGTAAAACGAGCTCCGAAACTAATGAGGGATACTGGCACAGAATGGTTATATAGGTTAGTAACACAGCCTAAAAGAATAAAACGACAGTTAATACTTCCAAAATTTTTAGTATCGGTTATGGCTGAGAGAGTCAGAAAAAGCGTTCATTAATTTTTTATAATAGAAACTTTATATATAATCGAGAAGAGGTAGACGACCAATGAAAAAATCGGTATTATTGGAGCCATGCAAATTGAAATAGACTTACTTTTAGAAAAATTAGATATTTATGAGGAATATACAATTGCAAGAATGCCTTTTTATAAAGGAATATTTATGGATAAAGAGATTATTGTCACTCTCTGTGGTATTGGGAAGGTCAATGCCACTTCGTGTGCACAAATTTTAATAGACAAATTTGAAGTGGATTGCATGATTAATACAGGTATTGCGGGAGGGTTACATCCTGATGTTAAAGTTGGTGATCTAGTTATTTCTACGAACGTTACACATCATGATGTAAATAAAAATCAAATGAAGAATCTGTTTCCATTCCAAGAAACATTTATTGCAAATCAGGAATTAAGAGAACTTGCACGAAAAGCATGTAATACCAGTGGTTTAGACATAAATGTTCATGAAGGAAGAATTGTAAGTGGGGAATGCTTTGTTGAAGATGCAAAGCTAAAAGAGAAATTGCTGGATGAATATGCGCCTCATTGCACTGAAATGGAAGGATCAGCAATTGGGCATGTTGCCTTTATCAACGATATACCGTTTCTTATAATTAGAAGTATTTCTGACAGTGCGGATGATGATGCAACTAGTTCTTATGAAAACTTTGCAAAAATTACAGCCGATCAATCTTCAAGAGTTATAATGGAAATGATTAAGAATATATCAAGTAACACAGTTGTATGATTTATATGTAAAGAAGGGCCTCTTTAATAAAAGAGGCCTTGTTAAGTTAAAAGAAATTTTTAACAGAGAGGTGATTATAATAAAGATTGTAGAAATTAAAAAGATTATAGACCTTTCACAACTTGATATCACTCATCTTATAAAAGAAAGTAAAGAAGAGGGATTTCATTTTCTTCTGAAATTAGTAAATGAATACAAAAGCAAAACGAACACCTTTAGTAAGGTAGGGGAAGGCTTATATGGTATTTTCCAAGGAGATACTCTAATTGGAATTGGTGGCTTAAATAAAGATCCGTATACGAGAAATGAAACAATTGGACGGTTACGAAGGTTTTATATGTCGAAAGCATATCGAAGGAAAGGGATGGGGAATTTATTATTGAAGAGGATACTAGCTGATGCAAGAGAACATTTTCAAATTGTTGTTCTATATACAGACACAGAACGAGCGAGTCAATTTTATACTTCAAATGGATTTCTGAAAAGTGAAGAACATAAAGGATCAACCCATTATGTGAAATTATAAAAAAAGATTCCGTAGACGATGCTTTATGGAATCTTTCTTTTTTATAAGTAATTATGATTTCACCTTTAAATGCCTCAATAAATGTTCAGGATGACCTTGCACATAATAAAAATGTGGATTGTTTTCGTCATCAAAAATCATGATATAGGGTTTTTCGTTAAGTGGAAGGAGTACAAGAACTTCATCTATTGTTGTATGTATCCATTGATTTGTAATGACTACAGGTTTAGACAACGGGATTTTTATCATATGGCCAGTTTTAGGGACAACGTTTAGATTTTTAAATGCTCCGGTAATTGATTTTGCATATTGTATTGCTTCTTTTTGAATTTCTATGTCTAGAGACTGTTTTTGTATAACCATTTCCTTTTGACAATCAAACACTTCAATTTGTTTATTTGTTTCTGCGAAAACATTTGCTGATAATAAAAACGAAAACAGAAAAACAAATCCTATTTTTTTAAACATGGAACAACACCTCATATTTACTATACCCTCAAACCCTATAAATATTTTTTGTCACATTCATGTAACAAAAAAGTTGTATTATAACAAAGTAAAATAAGAAATTGATTTTACTTTGTTATGAAAATGATTACAATTTATAAGGCGCATATAGATCGTTAATGGAGGAAGGTACGAGTGAGAGTATTAATCGCAGATGATGAGCAGGATATGCTTAAAATTTTAAAAGCTTATTTTGAAAAGGAAGGCTTCCAAGTTCTTATAGCAAAGGATGGAGAAGAAGCACTTGAAATATTTTATGAAGTAAAAATTGATTTAGCAATTTTAGACTGGATGATGCCAAAAAGGAATGGGATCACTGTATGCCAGGAAATAAAAAAGAACTCGAGTGTGAAAGTATTGATGCTTACTGCTAAAAGTGAAAATGAAGATGAACTTGCGGCCTTACAAAGCGGGGCGGATGAATATGTGAAAAAGCCATTTCATCCAGGGATTTTACTTACAAGAGCTAAAAAACTACTGAATCAAGATGAAGTCATACAAGTTCAAAATCTAAAAATAGATTTGATAAAGAATAAAGTATATAAAAGTGATAAAGAATTAGAAATTACAAAAACAGAGTTAGAATTAATTAAATGTTTTTTAAATCATAAAGGTACAATATTAACACGTGAAAAGTTACTAGATATCGTATGGGGATTTGATTATTTTGGAGATGAGCGAACAGTGGATACACATGTTAGACGATTGCGGAAAAAAATAGGTGAGGATATTATAAAAACGCATCGTGGTTTAGGTTACAGTCTGGAGGATGAACGTGAATAAGCTTGGTAAAAAGCTCTTTGTCAGTATATCGTTAACAATCATTCTTATATTTACTATTTCATTATTGTTGATGAACTATTTTTTACCGAAATATAATATATATAAAACGCGGGAAAAGTTAAATACAATTACAAATCAAATTCAGTCTTTGCCTGTTGAACAATTAACAGATACTATAAGTCAAATCGAGAATGAGAATGACGTAACAATTGTTTACACGCCAATAAAAAATACAGAAGATGAAATTAATGAATCGTTACGCTCTGGGCTTATAAAAAAGAGAGTGACATTGAATAAACTTTGGATTACAAAAGAAGAAGTAATGAAAGTAAAGAGTTCGGGACAAGCAAATAAATTATATGATCAAGAGAAGTTAAAAGCGAGCTTTTTTGCGAAATTTATTTCGAAAAATGAAATGTTAATCTTAGTAGGAGTATCTATTGCGCACTCAAATGAACTAATCGAGACACTTAATACATTTAATATATATATTTTTGGCTTTTCAATCTTTCTTGTCATTGTACTTGTTTGGATATTATCAAAAACGATTACAACACCGCTAAAAGAATTAAGCGATGTTGCAGAGGATATTTCTCATCTTGATTTTAAGAGAACAAATGTAAAAACGAATGATGAAATTGGTGATTTAGCCAATAGTATTAATATTATGAGTGATAAATTATATGAAGCTCATCAAGATTTAACGAATAGAAATGAACATTTAAAACGGTTTATGGGGGACATTACTCATGAATTAAAGACCCCCATCGCTTTAGTCAAAGCATATTCTATGGGGATTAAAGACGGTCTCGATGATGGGACATATTTAGATACAATTATTAAACAAACTGATCAAATTTCAAATTTAATAGAAGAGTTATTACGTTTTTCGAAATTAGAAAGAGACTTGTTACAAAAAGAAGAAGTGCAGATAGAACCCCTTATTAAAAGTATAATTGATAAACATGAAATTGAGTTCCACGCAAAAGGTATACATTTACAAATAGATTGTCGTGCGAGAGATGCTAGTGTTTATGTAGATTTGGATAAAATGAAAATGGTATGTAATAATTTAATTTCAAATGCAATCAAATATACAACAAATCAAAATATCAAGATTGTATTGGAAGAGAGAAAAGATTATGTATATTTTAGTATCCAAAATGGAATTGCTCCTGAAGTAAGTACAGATATCGAAAAAATTTGGGAACCATTTTATGTATTAGAAGCTTCACGTAATAAAGAAATATCAGGAACTGGATTAGGATTAGCCATTGTAAAGAGTATTTTAGAACGACATGGTTTTGAGTATGGTGTCTCCATTATAAAAGAGGAAATACAATTTTATATGTATATGGAAAAGAGTTTACGAAAGTTAAACATACGATAATTTGAAGAGGATACCATGTCCAATATAAATTAATTTAGAAAACAACCTATATTAAACAAGTCATTATCCTGACCAATAAACAATACTATAAAGAGAAAAATATAATGGGGGTGGAGTCATGGGAGTTGTTAACGCTACAGATGCAGATATTGCACTTTTAGCAAGATTACTCAGAGCAGAAGCCGAAGGAGAAGGAACTCAGGGTATGTTACTCGTCGGAAATGTAGGAATTAACCGACTAAGAGCAAATTGTTCTGACTTTAAGAACCTTCGTACCATTAGACAAATGATTTTCCAAGAACATGCATTTGAAGCTGTTACGCATGGATATTTCTATCAAAGAGCAAGAGAAAGTGAAAAACGTTTAGCTCGTCGAGTTATCAATGGAGAGAGGTACTGGCCTGGGAAATTTAGTTTGTGGTATTTTAGGCCACCAGGCGATTGTCCTCAACAATGGTATAATCAGCCCTTTGTAGGACGTTATAAAAAGCACTGTTTTTTTCAACCAACAGCCGCAACCTGTGAACAAGTTTATAACACATTTTAAACACTGATAAAAAAAGTCTGTAATTACAGAAAAACCAATCTAAAAATGAACTGTACCTTATAAAGTGGACAGTTTAATAAAAAGACCTTTAGAAATTAAGCACTTAAAAGATGGTTCCGGTATTGTACGAGGCCACTGAAAAAGTCCTTATAGTTAAAAAAGTGAAAGCTTCCTCGATGAAATCGAGGAAGCTTTCACTTTTTT
>NZ_JAEHBX010000289.1:0-340 GCF_016483395.1 Bacillus cereus group sp. N21 | reverse complement strand
TGACCCGTACGGGATTCGAACCCGTGTTACCGCCGTGAAAGGGCGGTGTCTTAACCACTTGACCAACGGGCCAAAAATATTATGGCGGAGAGCAAGGGATTCGAACCCTTGATACGCTTGTGACGTATACACGATTTCCAATCGTGCTCCTTCGGCCAACTCGGACAGCTCTCCAATCATGGCTCCGCAGGTAGGAATCGAACCTACGACCGATCGGTTAACAGCCGATAGCTCTACCGCTGAGCTACTGCGGAATGATATTAGCCTGGCAACGTCCTACTCTCACAGGGGCAAGGCCCCAACTACCATCGGCGCTAGAGAGCTTAACTTCCGTGTTCGG
>NZ_JAEHBX010000288.1:0-341 GCF_016483395.1 Bacillus cereus group sp. N21 | reverse complement strand
TGGGGCCTTAGCTCAGCTGGGAGAGCGCCTGCCTTGCACGCAGGAGGTCAGCGGTTCGATCCCGCTAGGCTCCACTTATAACTTTATTATGGCGGTGTAGCTCAGCTGGCTAGAGCGTACGGTTCATACCCGTGAGGTCGGGGGTTCGATCCCCTCCGCCGCTACCATAAAGGACCTTTAGCTCAGCTGGTTAGAGCAGACGGCTCATAACCGTCCGGTCGTAGGTTCGAGTCCTACAAGGTCCACCATTTAAAGTAAATTCCCTGGAGGTATACCCAAGTCTGGCTGAAGGGATCGGTCTTGAAAACCGACAGGCGGCGAGAGTCGCGCGGGGGTTCGAA
>NZ_JAEHBX010000287.1:0-341 GCF_016483395.1 Bacillus cereus group sp. N21 | reverse complement strand
AAAGACTTAGCGGCATACGATGCGAATGGCGCTGCCTACAAATATGAAGTGAAAGAACAACCAGTAGACGGATATCAATCCGAAGTGAACGGTTACGACATCACAAATACAAAAGTAGGTCAAACAAAAGTAGAAGGAACAAAAACGTGGAAAGACGATAATGCGAAGGATCGTCCGACGATGATTAAGGTAGACTTACTACAAAATGGTCAGGCCATCAGCACGCAAGAAGTAAGTGAAGCAAGCGGCTGGAAGTATGAATTCAAAGACTTAGCGGCATACGATGCGAATGGCGCTGCCTACAAATATGAAGTGAAAGAACAACCAGTAGACGGATATCA
>NZ_JAEHBX010000286.1:0-341 GCF_016483395.1 Bacillus cereus group sp. N21 | reverse complement strand
CGTTAATAAAGCATTCTGTACTTCCCTTTTTCCCATTACATGCTTTACATTCTCGATGCAATTTTCTATTGTTAAATCCGGTACATACTTCTCCTGTAAAAAGTATGTTAACTTCGCAATGTCTTCAATATGTACACCTCTGTCATGTAACGCTTGCCATGCACTTTGCTGCACGTCGGCGCTTGAGATAAAAGAATTTTCCATTTCTGAACCTCACTTTTAATCATGATTTTTTCTAGAAATCATGATTAGTATGAGGTACCGAAAAAACTTTATGCATGTATAACATAGAAAACCACTTGTTCATTGATTTCTGTAAGAGATAGTTGATTGAACTACTC
>NZ_JAEHBX010000285.1:0-343 GCF_016483395.1 Bacillus cereus group sp. N21 | reverse complement strand
TTTGTAACTCCGTATAGAATGTCCTACAACCCCAAGAGGCAAGCCTCTTGGTTTGGGCTAGATTCCGTTTCGCTCGCCGCTACTCAGGAAATCGCATTTGCTTTCTCTTCCTCCAGGTACTTAGATGTTTCAGTTCCCTGGGTCTGTCTTCCTTACCCTATGTATTCAGGTAAGGATACCATACCATTACGTATGGTGGGTTTCCCCATTCGGAAATCTTCGGATCAAAGCTTACTTACAGCTCCCCGAAGCATATCGGCGTTAGTCCCGTCCTTCATCGACTCCTAGTGTCAAGGCATCCACCGTGCGCCCTTTCTAACTTAACCAAACTAAAATTAAAAAA
>NZ_JAEHBX010000284.1:0-345 GCF_016483395.1 Bacillus cereus group sp. N21 | reverse complement strand
TTTATGCTGTAAGCCCAAACAATCGATGGATGAATTCTTTCTGGTTTTGGACAGACTGATCCCGTAAATCAATCTGTTCTTTTTTTACCATATGCATAGCTTCTATTCCAGAAATAATGGATGTAGCTGTGTGAAAGGATTTCAATCCTAACATCGAACGAACTCGCTTTTTAATAAACCGATGATCTTGTTCTACTATGTTATTGAGATATTTCACTTGCCTTAGTTGGATGCCTAATGGCATCTTTTTTTCTTTTCTCAATTCTTTAACTGCTATAGGATAAGCTGGATTCTTATCGACTGTCACGACACGAGGCTCAGAAATATGAAAAGACTGCAAAGCTT
>NZ_JAEHBX010000283.1:0-347 GCF_016483395.1 Bacillus cereus group sp. N21 | reverse complement strand
GCACTTCAACAACATTTAATGATCCAAAAGCGGTAAGTGCTCATTTCTTAGCAACAAAGGTATATGATTTTTATAAAGATAAATACAAGCGTAATAGTTTTGATAATAAGGGACAAAAAGTAGTTTCAGTTGTACATGCCTGGGATTCTGAAGATACAAATGATCCGAAGGATTGGCAGAATGCATTAAGTGCTAATAATGGTAGCATGCTTGTATATGGAGATCCTATTGTAAAGGCATTTGACGTAGCAGGACATGAATTTACACATGCGGTTACATCTAGCGAATCCAATCTTGAATATTCCGGAGAATCTGGTGCGATTAACGAGGCGTTATCTGATATTATG
>NZ_JAEHBX010000282.1:0-347 GCF_016483395.1 Bacillus cereus group sp. N21 | reverse complement strand
CCACTTAACGTCCTTACGGACTGTTTGAAGTGGGAAATTCCTAAGTAGGGGTCACTATACATGCCCATCAAGCTAAGGGTTTAATATACCTCCTAAATAAACATTTTCTTTTTCTACAGGTAGTTACTTTGAGAAGTCAGCTTATTTTTTCGTTTTGATGGCGTTTATTTTTCTTAAGCTGATGGATATGGAGTACCCCCCTAGGTTAAATAAATTTTGACGGTTCTGTTGCAAAGTTTCCGAAGACATAAAGAGATGGGGAATATTGCAGACCAGTTTTATGAAACTATTAATAATTCATGTAATGCGTTATACGTCGAAAAAACGAAGTTTGGTTGAAGACTTCG
>NZ_JAEHBX010000281.1:0-350 GCF_016483395.1 Bacillus cereus group sp. N21 | reverse complement strand
GATTACTTCTTTCATGATTTCTTGTCCATACGGGAATGTAACAGCTGGGAACTTAAGTGTTTTTCCGGAACTTGTCGCCATCCATAATTCCTGTGTCTCAGGCACATACTGAAACACAAAATTTCCATGTTTGGCATCTTTACGGCCAGATAGAATAAGTTGTTTATTTCGAGCACGAGAAAACAATATTTTCCATTTGTCATGGTTACGTACAAACTCGCGGGTGGTAAATTGAGAGCGAAACAGTTTTTTGCTTCCAAATACTGCGCTTGAAATATGCGTTTTATATGATGCAAGTTTCTGTGTTAAACGGAATTGTCTGTGGGTTAAAAGGCCGATTTTCGCCTGGA
>NZ_JAEHBX010000280.1:0-350 GCF_016483395.1 Bacillus cereus group sp. N21 | reverse complement strand
TTTAAAATTTATCGGTGGGATCCTTCCACTCGTACAAGAACTTTTAAAAGCAGTAATGTAAGTTCGTTATTCAGCAATTATTTATACAAATGATCTGTAGTATAGCGAAGATGAATCAAGGTCCAGATGAGAGGAGGTGAAATCATATGGCAATCGCAACGGCAGTTTTAAAATTTATCGGTGGGATCCTTCCACTCGTACAAGAACTTTTAAAAGCAGTAATGTAAGTTCGTTATTCAGCAATTATTTATACAAATGATCTGTAGTATAGCGAAGATGAATCAAGGTCCAGATGAGAGGAGGTGAAATCATATGGCAATCGCAACGGCAGTTTTAAAATTTATCGGTGG
>NZ_JAEHBX010000028.1:0-64226 GCF_016483395.1 Bacillus cereus group sp. N21 | reverse complement strand
CCCAAACTATAGAAGATCTAGCTAAAAAAGTAGCTTAGATTTAACTTTTTTGTGTCCAAAATATTGACTCAAATCCAAGATATTAATTAAAAGATATTTGAAGTTATGCGTGTATTAAAAAACTAGATATCGCTAATTCTAGAATAGTTTTATGAGTTATGATTAATCTTTTAATCGTAAAATAACTTTAGTAAGAGGGGGAAACTTGAATCAGAAATTGAACTTTGAAACTTTTAAATATTTTCTTGAATGCTATTTTAACGTAAGTGCGGATTATGATGAATTGGATAAATTTATTCACGATTTTAACTCATTGGAAAATATGGAGTATCTTAAAAAACTTCGTGCAGAGTTAAAGCTAATTTTGCACATAGAAGATTGGGATATGGTTCACGGACTCGTTAAAAAATATGGTATGAGAAAGATGAATGAAGAAAAACTGAAATGGCTAATTCAGAGTGTTTTGGATCATTTAGAACTTAATTAAAGATATTATAGAATGACTGCAGTTTGGTAATGGGCTTTATGCAGCAAGTACATTCACTGAGTTTTTAAATAAATTACATAATTAATAGATTTAAAATAAACATACTAAGATTAGTCAAGTAGTTTTATAAAAAATCATTAGAAGTACTGAATTTGATACTTACTTAAAAATAACACTTTTGGAAAAGTTTCATCATTCATTTAGATATTAATGGAATTATATATAATGTCAATATTGTTAAAATATGCTATTATTCCTTGTGTAAAAGTAATTCATATAAGAGGAAAAAATTGAAAGGTAGGATCAAAATGATTAGTGACTTAAAAAAAGCGGCCTTATCTTCATTAAAAGACAGATGGGGATTGGGGGTATTGTCATCGTTTCTTTATCATGTCATTTCCAGGGCTGGTATGTTTATTATAGGATTTCCACTGTTGTTACTGGGTATCTTATTAAGTGAAACAATGAATTCTAGTTATTCGATTACAGGAGACGAAAAGTTAAATGCAGTAGGTGCTTTTTCTTATTTACTTGTTTTCGCTGCTCTATTTATTTGTTTAATAGCTGTACAAGGCATTATGAATTATGGGTATTTTAAAGTTACATTGCGTTTAGCGAAAAAAGAATCTACTACAATTGGTGAGTTATTTGAAGGATTTCGAAAAAGTAATGTGTTTAGATCTATGAAGGTGACTATTTTAATGACTGTATACACACTTTTATGGAGTGTATTATTAATTGTACCAGGTATTATAAAATTTATCTCTTATTCTATGGCTTACTATATTTTGTTAGATCATCCAGAATATACAGCGAGTGAAGCAATTAAAAAGAGCCAAGAACTGATGAAAGGACATAAATTAGATTTATTCCTACTATCGCTAAGTTTTATCGGATGGTTTATTTTAGGGATTATCATCGGATTTTTCACACTTGGTATCCCGTTTCTTTGGATCTATCCATACTACATTACAACAGTATCGCATTTCTACTTGAATATAGTGAATAGGGATACTGTTATGGAGGAAAAAACAGTTATCTAGAAGAAGAGTATAGTTTGTTTTATATTGCTACACGAGGATAGTACAATTTACGAAGCAACTTTGATGGTAAAGAATTAGCAGATACTTGGGGTTTTGAGAAAGACGGTAATTTTACTGTTTCACTTATCTTAAAAGAAGATGGAACATTTGAATTGTATGTAAAGGGTAGATATCCGAGTAAAGATGATTATGTTGCAGGAACTTGTGAGTATACAAATAACGGTTATATGTTAAAAATACACATTAAGGAATCAATCCTAGATGGTAAACCTTCCGATGTTGCTAGAAAAGACATACCGTTAACAATTCAAAGTTTCGGTGACAACAAGGTTCAAATGTTTGATGTAGAGTCTTATCAAACGATTCGATATACAAAGCAAAAGTAAATTAGTAGAAATATAGGGCTGGGTTGTAATTAACCTAGTCCTTTATTCATATGGAGGTATGAGTCTGAAATATAGCTAGTTACGTAAGCGCTAAATCGGATTAACCTCCTAAATTTGGACGCATACTATTCTTAAACTCATTGTTTCATGAGAATTCTCTTTATTTTATAAATAATCTTATAGTATAACATATAAGTTGTTGCGCTACGAAAATAGAAAAGAGGAGTGTGTTTTATGGGAATAAAAAAAGATTCAGTGATTTTTCCATTACCATCTGAAGACTTAATATGTAAGAAAGAAGAGGCTTGGAGAGTTGAATTACCGCTAGATTATAAGTATTTCATAAAAATGAATAATGGTGGTTTGCCAGAAAAGAATTCTTTTATTTGTAATAGTCATAGTTATGCAGTTATTCGGTTCTTGTGTATTCTTAAAGCTCCAGAACATCTTGAAAGTGGCATGTTTGATATTGATGTAACATGGTCTCGACTTGATGAGAGGCTTACAGATGATGGAGATTTACTAGGAGTGGCTTTATTACCGATCGCTGTTTTGTTTGCTGGTGATGTTTTATGTTTAGATTTTCGCGAATCAAGAAATAGTCCTATAGTTTGTGTGTGGGATCATGAAAATTCTGCTGAGCTTGAGCCAGTAGTTTATTATGTTACAAATACTTTTCAACAGTTTCTGGACATGCTTCACTAATAAATCTTAGGTTGCTATTCATCAAAACAATAATCGGCAAAGTCGTCTAGTGAATGATAAGTAGTATACATATAGAGTCTATCTTGAATACGGATTTTACAATTGATATTCGTTATGCTATACAATATTTTTGGTTATAAAAGGGGATTTAAACGATGACAAACTGGAAGGGTCATATATCGACAATGATAGCGGTGAAGCAGGAATTGATGAAACAGGATGTGGAGCAAATATGGCCGCATCACTTTCCAAAGGTTGGAGCAAATAAGGCAGAGATTTGCCTTGTTGAGAAAACAATAGGATACAAACTTGATCAAAAGTATAGAGATTTCCTGAGATATGCTAATGGTTGGAAAGGGTTGTATCAAACAGTTGATTTATTTGGGATAGAACAATTGAAAGAAACTCATATGATGAATTGTGCAGGAGTATTATTCCACACAATAGAGGACGACGTCTTAAGAGAAAGTGGCTTTTTACGGCATCAATTATTGCCAATCGCAGTCACGGAATTTGACAGAGATTTATTTACATTATGTTTGCCGAACTCCTCCATACCTGGAGCGGTCATTTGGTTTGCTGGAGAGGAAATAGATCGATTTGAAAATTTTGAAGAGTACTTTTTAACGATGATTGATTATAATCGCGAAGAAGTATTTGCTTTAAGAAAGTAGCAGATAATAAAGTTTCATTAACAGATTTAGAGTATCACAGAATAGAGAGAAATGATTTTTATTGAAAGAGGATATGTCTAACCAACTTATGCCAATGATACACAATCAAAAAGAGATGGTGGAAAAAATTTGCCAAGGAGTGGGAATGCGTTGGAGATTGAAATGATTCATGAAAAATTATCATTAGAAGAATTAGAAGCTTTTGAGGAAAAACATCAGTTGCAATTCCCGAAGTATTATAGAGAGTTTTTATTAAAATATAATGGAGGCTATCCAAAGGCAAGTATGTATAAAATCTCAGATGATGCAGGAGAAAGTGTATTAAACATTTTCTATGGAATTGGCGGTATGTATGATAATTTGGATAAAATAATTGATTTTTTTGATGATCTTTTAGATATGGGATTTATACCAATTGCAGATGATCCTGGCGGTAACCAAATATGTTTGGGGATCAATGAGGAATACTGTGAAAAAATTTTTCATTGGGCTCATGATGAAGAGCACGACGGTATGAAAAATATGTATTTTTTAGCCAACAATATAAATGAATTTCTTGATCATTTATATGAGGAGTAAAATTAAGCGGTTTTTTAAATTTGTTAAAATGATTATCAATTCAGCTATATAGCCTTCAGGGGAAAAGAATGAAAATTCATGTGTATAAAGGGGAATTCAAAGAATGATTCATTATGGAGAGCTATATTATGACCATTATAGTAAATACTTAGGTGAGCCAATCGACCGGGAAGTATTTAAAGATGGTGAGGACATGCCGAGTATACAAATTTTGAAATATGAAAATGTATTTGAAGAATGTCTTGTTTTTAATACACTTGGAGTTAGTAAATATGAAGAAATAGTAGGGGATAATGTTGAAGTTTCCATGGTAGTTGATGGGGCATTTCGTAGTGTAGGATATATTTTGGCAAATGCTTTATTTTATTGTATAGCGAATCGAATAGAAATAGGTCGTGGAACAGCAATTAGTGGCATTGAAAGTATCGATAAGTCTTTTGTTCGAAAATACAATAAAAGTGCAGTTTACTTTACTGAACCGTTCGCTTTCCCAGAGGAATACAGCTATGTACTGACTGGAAATGCAGAAAAGGATGGTAAAGTGTTGCTAGCATTTTTTATTTCGGAGTCGGAATATGAATATTTTCTAAAATACGGAACAGAGAAATTTGAGGAATTATTAGAAGAGAATCATGTGGATCCTTTTCATGTTAGCAGGGAGTCTATAAATTGAGGATTAGCTAGTCCCGATAAAGGTCTATTATGGTTTAAACGAAATAGTACATATCATAGAAAAGATAAATTAAAGAACCGAAACATCACCTCGCCAAAAGAATAAAAGGGGAGTATAAGATGAATGAAAAAGTAACAGTATGGATTGGGAATTTTGAGAGTAATGATGAGTTTGAAAACTATACGAATATTAAATATACAGAAGATGGGGATAGTATACCTTCTATATTCGAACAACATTTTAACCTAGGTTATTATGATCGTGATTTAGTCGAAAAGAAATGGATTTTTCAACCACTTACAAATAATATTCAAGATTTATTGAAGGGCTTTTCATATTACGAACAATTTACTGAACAATTTGATAACATTATCTTTAATAAAGAATGTAATACAGCAATTCTAGTTTATAATTTTGAATATAACGCTAGAAAAACAAAGATTACATATAAAAATAACGAACTGAAATGTATTGGCGTTGCTCAATATACTGTAATTGCTGATGATAGGTGGTAAAGACATCGGGTTCAATGGAAGCATCGGAATATAATAAACACGAACACGGACGGAAAGGGATAACTTAGTGGAAATAATAAAAGAGTTGGAATTAACAAAATTAATGCAACGAGACAAAGTAGAAAAGGTTACTAGTAAGATATTTAGTGATGAGAGATTAAAAGAGTTTTGGAGTTATTATGATTTTTTAAGCAAAACCGCAATGAATTTAATCGGAAAAGAAGAGAAACATTCGATCATGTATAGTACATATTATTGGTATACAAAATATAAAAAAAGATATTTTGAGGTTCATGGATATGAAGCGGGTATTGAACAAGAAGGGATTCGGTTATTAGAAGAACTTGAAAATGAGTTAGAAGACGGTGTGGATTGGAATATTATACAGGAAATTGAAGAGGATCTCGTATTTTAGATCCTCTATATTTTTGAGTGAATGGAAGTTTACGCGAAGTATATATGTAATATAATTAATATTGCGAACTCTTAAGAAACTTTCATAATATGTAGTTTCTATTTAATATACTAATAAATTTTTATATAAGAATAGCATTAAACAATTAGATAATGTAACGAAATGGAGGGGATTATAAGTTATGAACCATATACACATTGCAAAAGAAATTCGTTCAGCAATTAAGCGAGGTAATACGGAAAGAGTTGTTAAACTAATTGGTAATGATATTGAGAGATTAAATATGATGACACCTTTTGGGACATGGCTCCATGTCGCATCTTCAAAAGGAAGACTTGAGATTGTTAAGCAGCTTATAGCTTTAGGAGCAGACGTGAATCGAAATGGTGGTGTATACGGCGGCGGGGCAATCAACGAGGCCGCTTCAGGAGGATATATAGATATTGTTACATATTTATTGTCTTGCGGCGCAAAGATGGATGTCACCGAACCAGAAAGGAATCCGTTATTTGGTGCAATAAGTAATGGTCATGTAGATATTGCAGAGATTCTAATCAAAAGTGGTATTGATTCAAGTGTAAAGTATAGTGGTGATAGGGATGCATTGGCTTTTGCTCGAGAGCAGGGACAAACTGAAATGATTCAATTATTAGAAACTGTAGATGAAAGTAACTCATCTGTAACAAATTACGATAATCAGAGTAAACAAAATCAGATTTTAGAAAATGTAGCAAAATACTTCGGATCTCCAGTTACGACTATAAGTGAAATCATACCTGGAAGTAGAGTAGGAATTCATATTCATATCATACCACCATCTAAAGAGAATCATTTCATAACTCTTGTGACGACAGGGATGAGTGATTATCCGATGGACAATTCGGAAGAAGCAAGTGAGTTTAAGTATGCTGAATTGATACAAAAGTTACCTGTAGACTGGCCAACGAATAAAAAGGATTTGAAGGATCAAAGCTTTTACTGGCCATTTGGATGGTTAAGAAAAACAGCCCATATTCCTCATAGTTATGACGGATGGCTAACCGAAGGAGTGATTCTTCCAAATGGAGAACCACCACAGCCCTTTGCACCTAAAACAAAGTTATCATGTATTATGGTATGTAATGTACAAGAAAAGGGGTTGGAGAAATTAGTGACTCTAGAAGGTAATATCATTAATTTTTATACACTTTTACCTATTTATGAAGAAGAAAGAAATCTTGCTTTAGAGAAAGGTTATACATACTTATTAAATAAAATGAATGAAAAAGGAATCACAGATATTCTTGATATGAAAAGAGTAAATGTGGGGGTATAGAAAACGGTCATTACAAGGGAGTTAGATGTTTTGATTGAAGGTACAAATATAATGAATCGTATTTGGTATGGGAATAGACCAATTGAATCGATTTCAGATATAAAAAAGAATATTTTGAATGCTAAAACAGAAAAGGAAGTTTTGCTAAATGTAATAGAGCTTTTTAAGGCTGGTGATTTTTCACAAAAACAATTACTAATTCAACTAATGAATCATACGAATGATGAACAAATATTAAACTTATGTATTCGAATTTTTTGTTCTATTGCTTCTCATGAAGATATTAGGAATTCTAATAATCTTATATTTTTAGCTTCAGCAAGTGAATACGCAGTAGATACATTTTCATCCGCAGCTATTACATCGCTCTCTATGGAGGTTATTCCGTATTTATTAGTGTTACTTGAAGAGTGGAATGAAATAACAGAAACTTCGATGATCATAAGGGATTCCATTGATTTTTATATAAATTATCAAGATATCATCGGAGAAGCAGCAAGTGTAGACGAGATTGGTGAATTTTATCTTAATCACACAAAAAACAGTGATATGGAAAAGTATTATTGCTATCAGAGCCCAGCGTTTCCTGGGGATTTAACAAAGAAACTGTTTGAAAGAGTCATAAGAGCAGCAAATCATGAAGAACCATTAAAAATGGAGTTAATACCATCCTTATTATCAATATGGACAGGAGAGAAAGTACCTGCTGATTATCATACGATAATTCGTAATGATAACTATAAAGATTTTGTAACCTATATAGATACTATCTCGAAAAGAAGTTGGGAAAGAGGTCAAAAATATTTTTATGGATTTAAATTATAATAGTGGTTGAAATGATGGAATAATAGAATTTTAATTGGAGGAGGGATAGTTAAGTTGGTTACTGTGAATGTAGTAGTGCTTCATGATTCGAATTGTAATAAGTATCTGCCTTTGATTAGAAAGAAAACGTCTAAATCGATAAGTGAAATCAAACAAAATATGAAAACAGAAAAGCCTGTAATGGAATGTAATTATGATGATGCAGATCAATTGAGATCTTTAGTGAAATGTGCTGAGGAATTACTTTCAATGGGAGCAAGTATAAAAATTTATGAAGAGGAAGAATGGATTACACTTGAGATGGTAAGAAATTTAATTGGGACAATAGAAGGGATTGCAAAAGACAGGGAAGCAATTGATAATGTAATGTTTAGGGATGATTCTGATGAATAGTAGTCCCGAAGTAAATAAAAACTAGCAAATTTCATTTTGCCAGTTTTTATTTGTCTTTGTTAATGTGAACAACAAATCGCGTGTAACTTCTCAGCAAACTCTTTATGATGACTTGTGTTATAGCCTCCATGATGCCCTGGAAACTCCACAATTTCTGTTCCTAGTTGTTCCGTTAATGCGACTGCGCAGTGGTAAGCGAAAAAATCCCGTGCATCACTTCCCCCGGCTGGAAGTACTTGCATCGATGAAGATATTAATGCAGTCTTCAAGGCATCGATATCTAGTGAATGGCGGAGAATTCCCGGTATTTCATACTCAACGAAATACGTTGAATTACTAAGCATTCGCTTTTCTTGCACATCATTCAGTTGCTTTAGATTGCTAGTGTCCACTCCTACATTTGATAATAACTTTATGACCTCGCTTTTATGATTTTTCTTAAGGGCTTCCATGAATTTTCTAGCCTGCAACTGCTCATCACCGAATAAAAGTTGCAATAAAACGGGTTCGTGAGGGATTAGTAGCTTTACTTGCTCTGGATAGCGTACGCACAGATCAAGTCCAATAACAGCACCAGAGCTGCTTCCGAATACGTATGCCGGTTCATCGGTCAGTTTAGCTAGCAGGTGGTGAGCATCGTCACTATGTGTTTCCACGCGGTAATCTTCAGTTTGATTGGTAAGCTTACTGCGAGAATGTCCACGGCGGTCGTAGGTAACAACTGTATACCAATCAACAAGATGATTAGCGACTTTAAGGAATTTATCAGCGTCACCACCGCCGCCATGGATCATTAGAAGGACAGGCCCTTTTCCTCTAATTTCATAGTAAAGACTCGCACCAGGTACTTGCAATGTTCCGTTTTTTACTACAGTCATTTGTAAACTCTCTCCTTTTTTCTTATCTATCATAAAAAAATGAATAAGGGGTTCCATTTTTATCGCTTTTAACTATAATCGGTATTCCTCTTTACTTTATATGATTGGCGAATGGTATAAAATGCAGAAATTAACTAAGAAACAAAGTCAGCATAGTTTAAAGCCACGCTTAAATTGTTGTTTTGAAATAATGTTGGACCGAAAATACCTTATAAAGTGAAACTTTATGATGGCAATCAAGTTAAGATTTTAAAATACTTCAAAACTAAAATTTTGTCTCTCATAGTTATCTATGAGCATTTAATTTATGTTTCACTTTGAGAACAACGAATTTTTTAAGTGAATGGATGTGAGTTGAAACTCATATAGAATGAAGAAAGAGAAATGTCTATATGTTAAAATATAGCAGGGGGTGAATTGCGAATATAAAAAAACTTCGATAATTGCGATTGCTATTATTGCATTATTTATGCTTATTTTCTCTCAAACCACAGAGGACGAAAAAATACAAAAATATATAGAGGACAAATATGGTATTGATGTTATCGTAACAAAGTGGGGTAGCATAAATGGAGGAAATGGGGACACACTTGGCACACGGTTCAAGTGAAAGATAATCATAACATTCAGTTTCAGGTGGAAGTGAGTGGTTTGTTTAACTCTACCATTATAGGGGATGATTATGAAAATGGTTTAAAGGTATATGAAGAGTATAAAAAATTCAAACCATTATTGAAAGAAATTGAAAAGTTAGGATACATTCCAGCACCTGATGAAAATGTAATTCAATTTATAATTGATGATATGGAAGAAAGCCATAGAAAGGTTCCTTCTGAGTTATTCGTAATGTTAAAATCTGTCCGAAATCTAGATTATAGTCAATTTGAAACAAAAGAACTCGATCGTTTATTTGCCTTATTGCAACTCGTTCAAAACAATAATAAACAAATAACAAAAATTGAAATACTAGATAATAAGGATAAGTTACCTCATTTAAATTTGGAAAATATACAAATTTAATAAAAATAGATTCATTGTATATAAGATTTTTATAATAGTTGCATTGTTTGATTTTCAATAGTATGTAAAATGAATGAGATATGAAAAGGAGCTGGGCATCGTGATTTATGATAAGGCAAAGTACCACTATAATGGTGATTTTCCGGAGGATTTGCCAATGGAACAAGCATATGTACATACTGGTATGTTTCTGGGGTGGATCATTGAAAATAATTTATTTAGTAAAGAATTTGAAGAAAAGTCTCAAGATGACATTAATAAGTTTAAGCTTAGACAAATGACTGGCACGCAAATCTATATAAAGTGGGGTGGTGTGTTTGCAGACGACATGTTAAATGATGAGGGCAATCAATTTGCAATGTATTACTTTAATAATGATAATGATTGGAAGTATCTATATGATTATAGGGATGTTTTTGTAGATGCAGGCGAAACACTTTATCATGTACAAGATACTTGGGAAAACTATTTTGAATTAAAAGAAGAGGTTGATTATAGTTATCTGAATTGGAAAAACAACATACGGAAACTGTAACAAATTATTATTGGAAAAAATTAACGCTCAAAGTTAAAAAATAGAGGGGAATAACGATCTTTAAACTCTATCGTTGTTTCTCTTTTTGTATAACATGTTATTTTTTCAAAAATACGTTTCGTTTATGAATGGTCTCAATGAGGTGTAATTAAGCATCAAGAAAGGTGGTTTAATAAGGAATGAACGGTGAGGAATATAATGAATTGGTACAAGAGGTAGTAGATTTCTCAAAAGATTTTCAGTTTGCTTCTTTAACCAAAAAACTTTCGAATAAAATAGCTATCGTTAACGATATGCAGCAAGCGGAATTGCTCGCTTATGAGGAAGCATATGGTGAAGATGAATACACGTGGACAGATATAAGGGAGTTAGAAAAGAGTAAAGTTCGGGGAGTGTATTATAGGTTATCAGAAATTGAAAGACCAAAGGAATTACATACTATGTTAGAGATTATTGACAATCATGTAAGGCAGAGTGCAGTTAGAATGGATGGATTTTTCAATGATGTCGTAGCTGATCTCAATAATTGTGCTTTTAGCCGTGCTATCAATGGGAAGAAGAATGATTTCTTTGAAACTATGTTTGAAATCTATAAAGCAGGTGGCTTTCCTTGTGGCTGGAACGGAGAGTACCCTGGTAATGGAAGAATCATCGCTTATTTTGAAAAGAGATAGTTCATACAAGCGAGTTATAAAGAAAGAGGATTCAATACATGAATCTTGTAAAATAAAGTAATCCCAAACTCTCCTAAATACGTGAATGTATTTAGGAGAGTTTTTATTATGTAAAGTGGGAGAATTTTAGTATGTGTTGACGTAGAGATGAAGTCTTAAAGTCAAAATATGTCCATGTTTACTATCTTCAAGGGGTTACAACTTTACATGTTAACAATATGTACATAGGGTAAAAACAGAAAATTAATAATATATTGACCTTTTTATGGTTCGTGCTATAAAATTGAAAGCGATAACAAACGTTTTCTTTAGAATGTTTTTCATGATCTTTTGATATTTAGAGATATAAAAAGGAATAAGTAAGTATTTTTTTTGATATTTAATGCAAACGTTTTCGTTAATTTCTTACTCCTTTATACCTTTGATTTTTCTATTAAAAGATCATTGAAATACATAAGTGAAAACATTCAATACGGAGGTGTTATAAAAGCGATTTCTAGATTAACTTATGCAGGGTTACTCATAATGAATTATTCGTAATATTTTAAGAAAGGGTGAATGGAGTGTATATTACAAAAAAATTAATAAACAAGACGTTTTTATTACTTACTGTAATTGCTATGCTATTATCTGGTTTTTCTTTTCAGAGTGTACAAGCAGAATCAAATACGAAAACAACTGAAATTATCGTTCATTATAAGGAGAAGTCTGGAAATATAAAAGATTGGAATCTTTGGATGTGGGCTGAAAATACGAGTGGCAGGTCCTATGAATTTACTGGGGAAGATGAGTTTGGTAAGTATGCTAAGGTGAAAATAGATGGTGATTATAATCGTGTCGGATTTATAGTTCGTACGAATGAATGGGAAAAAGATGGTGGTGATCGTTGGATTGAAAATATTAAGGATGGCCGTGCTGAAATATGGGTTCTTTCTGGCGATGATAAAGTTTACAATTCTAAGCCTTCTTCTGAACTTTCTATTCAGAAGGCGACTATTGATAGCTTCAATGAAATCACTATAACTACCAATGCTCCATTCAATATTAAGGAGCAAAAAATTGAAATTGAGGGCGTTAACATTGAGAAAGTTAGTCCTTATGACACAAATAATGGAGATATTACCAATAAGGTCAAAATCATTACAGAAAAGAATCTTGATTTAAAAAAAACATACAAAATCAAAATGGGAAATTCCATTGAAGCTAATACTGAAATTGGTAAAGTAATTCGTAGCGAGGAATTTGATCATTTATTTTATTATGATGGTAATGATTTAGGGAATATATATACGCCACAGGAAACCAAGTTTCGTTTGTGGGCTCCCACTGCGAGCGAGGCAAAGTTGGTTACTTATAAAAAATGGAATGATGAAAAAGGTACTGAAATCAGCATGGATCAAGGGGGAAAAGGAACTTGGACTGCAAAACTGACAGGTGATCAAAAGGGCCTTTTTTATACATATAAGGTGAAGATTGGGGACAAATGGACTGAGGCCGTTGATCCATATGTGCGTGCTGCTTCTGTTAACGGTGATAAAGGTGCAGTCGTTGATTTAAAAGAAACAAATCCAAAAAAGTGGAAGGGGAGCAAAAAGCCGAAATTTAAAAATCCGGAAGATGCTATTATTTATGAGTTACAAGTACGTGATCTTTCCATTCAACCTGAAAGTGGTATTAAACAAAAAGGAAAATATCTTGGTGTAACAGAAAAAGGAACGAGAGGACCCGAGGGTGTAAAAACAGGTCTTGATCATATTAAAGATCTTGGTGTTACTCATGTCCAGTTTTTACCGATATTTGATTATGCTTCAGTAAATGAAGAAAAATTAAATGAACCACAATATAACTGGGGATATGATCCGAAAAATTACAATGTACCAGAAGGCTCATACTCTACTAATCCTTATGAGCCCACTGTTCGAATTACTGAATTAAAGCAGATGATTCAAGCACTTCATGATAATAATCTTCGTGTTGTGATGGACGTTGTATATAATCATATGTACAATGCGGCTGAATCCAATTTCCACAAGTTAGTTCCAGGTTATTATTATCGTTACAATGAGGATGGTTCACTCGCAAATGGAACAGGAGTAGGGAATGATACGGCTTCTGAACGAAAGATGATGAGGAAATTTATGATAGATTCCGTCGTGTATTGGGCAAAAGAGTATAATTTAGATGGATTCCGTTTTGACTTGATGGGTATTCATGATGTCGAAACAATGAATGCGATACGTAAAGCCATTAATCAAATTGATCCTTCTATTATTCTTCATGGAGAAGGTTGGGATTTAAATACGCCTCTAGCGCCTGAGTTAAAAGCAAATCAAAAAAATGCGGAGAAAATGAAAGGAATCGCTCATTTTAATGACGATATTCGTGATGGATTGAAAGGAAGCGTATTCGGGGATAAGGATAATGGTTTTGTGAACGGAATGCAAAACATGGAAGAACGCATTAAAAAAGGAATTATGGCTGGTATCGACTATGATAAAAAAGTGTATACTTATCAGGATCCTGAGCAGATTCTGACATATGTTGAAGCACATGACAACCATACATTATGGGATAAGCTTGTGTTGACTAATCCTGGCGACAGTGAAGAAGTACGTAAACGAATGCACAAGTTGTCTTCTTCCATCATATTAACATCGCAAGGGGTTTCATTCTTGCATGCAGGCCAAGAGTTCATGCGTACAAAATATGGTGATCATAATAGCTACAAATCTCCTGATTCTATTAACCAAATGGATTGGGTGCGCCGTGCAGCATTCGATAAAGAAGTAGATTATATGAAAGGCTTAATAGAGTTGCGTAACAACCATTCAGTTTTTCGCATGACATCTGCTGAACAAATAAAAAAACATTTAACGTTCATTGATGCGCCAAAAAATGTTGTAGCTTATACATTAGATGGCAAAGCAAATGGTAATAAAAACGAATATTTTGTTGTGGCTCACAATGCGAATAGAGAAGCGGTGGAAATTACTCTTCCATCAAAAGGTCCTTGGAAAGTGCTAGTAGATGGTGAACGTGCAGGAAGTAAAGTACTTTATGTTTTCCATGATAATAAGATTAAGGTTCCCGCATTAAGTTCATTTGTTTTAAAAACAGAGAAACCGATTAAATAAGAATAGATGATTTAAAACATCCACTAACCATATCTGGAGAGAAACAGGATTCTTATCATAGACTATAAAGTAAAAGGTAGAAACAATCATACTCCTATTAATAAATTAATTCCAAATATGATAATATAAATTATGGAAAAAAGATGAAAAATTGTAGGGAATATACTAGACTGAAAAGTAGGAAGGTTTTTATTAGACGAACAAAAGTTTAAGGGGAGTTTAAAATGGCTATAAAAGTAATAAGGGCAACAGGTATGATGGGTGGGGCTACAAGAGTAGCTTTAAAAGTGGATAATGAAGTTGTAATGAAATTAGAAAATAATGAAGAGTACACGCTCCCTTCTGATGTAAAAGAAGCGAAGATAAAAGCAAATCAATTATTTTTTGGAAGTAAAGAAAAGCAAGTAAAAAGTGGCGATATAGTCGAAATTAAGATTAATGGTCTAGCGATGCTATTGTGTATGGTATCGTTAATAGCAGTATTATTTGGTTCAAAGATTGATCCTAATGCTATTTGGTTTGGTGTAATCGGCTGTTTGGTAACGCTTGTCTATTCAATAAATAATTGGTTCACGTTAGAAGTTAAATAACAGGAAACAGCAGAGGTTTTAAAAACTCTGCTGTTTTTTTACATCATAATTGTTTAAATAGTGTTTTGTATTCTAGTAATTAGTGAGTATCAATAAAATCGGAAGGTACATCATGAGTTATAAAGAACAACTTGCTATTTTATATAAAATGCGCTTTATGGAAAATGAAGGCGATGATATTGAAGAATTTGAAGAAATATTAAATGAACTATCATTTCATGCAGGAAATGAAGTGATCCCAGAACTTTGTAAAATATTTGAAGACGAGGTAGCGGAACCTTCTGCAGACAGCGATGTAATTGAAACCATTTTTTATATTGCAAGCCGGAATGGATTAGAGGATGGACTTGTACAGTTAGCGAATGGAATACCAAATATGTTACCCCAGGCAGAATTTTGGGCAGATAGAATTCATCGAACACTTTTAAATTCAGAAGAGTTAATTTTGCCATATATTAAAGCTTTACAACAGGTTGATGAGCATACGAAACAAATAGTGAAAGATATTTTATGTAATGTAAAGAGTGAGATGCCGGAGTTATTTGCGGAAAAGGTTGATTTTATATTAAGTCATTCCGCAATCAATGAAGTGACTTGAAACTGTACAAAAGAAATTTGAGTGGCAATAAATGAGAGGAAGGTAGCCATAAAAATGTACTCAAATTCGCTAATAAGAATATAATCAATATCACTTTAGGAGTGATAGAAATGAAAAAAATGAGTCAACTCATTGCACAAATAGAGTCTTTATCTGATTGTCGTGTGCTTGAGCCTGCAGGATTACCGATAATTAATGAGAAGAAGCATATCCTACCTGAGGATGTAAAGGGATTTTACAGTCTTTGCGGAGGAGCGGTTTTGTTCGAGAATGAGGAGTATCCGATTTATATTGTCTCCCCACAAGAATTTATTTTAGCAAATCCAGTAATAATAAGTGAGCTGTGTGAAGATGATATTACTTCCAATTGGTATATTATATGTAATGATGGAAAAGAGGAATACTTAACAATTGACCTAAATCGAAATAGATTGGGGAAATGTTATGATAGCTTCTTTGATCGTCATGGAATTGCAGGGGAATCACAAATCATTGCAACATCGTTTATAGATCTACTTGAAAGACTTATACATAATAAGGGGAAGTATTGGTATTGGATGCAGAGTGATTTTGTATCACTTGGAGATGCTTATGATGGACTCATATAATCATTCATAAATTTTAAAATAACGCTGTTTTCGTAAGCTTTGTTGCTTTTGAGAAGGGTTTATTAAAACCCTTTTTTCTCATATGCAAATGATGCTCTTCTTCTAACGTATTCAAATTCATCAAGTGAAAATTGATTAAGGAGAGTTTTGATTTCTTCGCTATTTTCAGATATCTCTCCAAGTCCATAAGCTATTTGCCACCTGGCATCGTGGTCTGGAAAAGATACCGAGTGTTTCGCAAGGGATAGAAGTTGGCTTGGATTTTCTATCAAAGTATCAATAATTATTTCACATTCGTTGTCTCTCGCTAAAATATATAGAAAATCATTTAGAAGGTCAGAACTCCATTTTCCAACAGGAGTAGCATCTACTAGCATATTAACAAGGCGATATATTCTATCCCAATGGAGATATTCAGTTTCCCATTCACCAAAGGACTTATTTGCTGTTTTAGCCCAATTCCTAAATTTTTCAATCTCTAAAAGTAATTCACCCATTGTAATTTTCGCCTCCTTATCAAGCAGTTCTAAGCATTTGTTCTACTTGTTTTTCAAATGCAAAATGCTTGTCTATTTCTAACCAACGGAACCAATAGAGATAGTTATCAAGGTATTTTGTAGCCACACCTTGGACACGATTGTATCAAGCTATCAACGAGGTGGTCAAGAAAGCAACAATCTATGCGAAAACAGCGATATATAAACAGTAGTAAAAAACTTGATTGTACAATGCCTTTCAAGTTTTTTGATTTGAAAATTGCTAGGATTGTAAAATGTAGTGGTAGACAATCAAAATGATGGGAGAAAGGTACGAAAAGGAGAACTGACATGGTGATTTTAAATTAGACTTAGCTTTTCATGCCTAAACAATTACTTTAAATTCAACATGATAATGAATACCTAATGGAGGGACCTGAAATGGAAAACTGGGAATACAATGAATTGTTTGAAGCCATTAATGAAGCCTATAATGACTTTTTAACTTTAGATAGAGGACAGAAAGATGCAATTGCGAGAACTTGTTATGAGTATATAAATCTCGGAGAAATAGAAGACGTAATTGTTGATACAGCTGTAGGTGAAATAGTGTTAACTCATGATAAAGTTTTTATTGGATATATTGAAGGGATAACAAAGAGATTAAGCAAGTTTAATCCACTAGATACAGTGGGAGAATTAACACAAGAAGAAATAAGAGATTTATCTAACAGAATACATAAAGTATTGGAAGGTCTTGAAAAAGTAGAGATTGATTATAATCCTTCAGCAGAATAGCGCGGTTTATTCTCTTTAGTGCTGAAGAGGAAGTATTTGAAGGTAAACGAGTAGGAGAAAAGCTATATCTTTGTTTTGCTCAAAATAAATGAGAAAGCGGGAATTTGAGTGGGGAGCTATTTTATTAAGATAGATGGGTTTGAATATCCAGAAGCATATTGAAAAGCAATTGAATTACATTTAGTGGATTTTGATTTATGGTATATGATGGAATCAGCACAAGCAACTAGACGCTTTCTTGATTTGAAAGAAAGGTATCCAAATAGAAAATTAGTTCCTTTTGCTAGAAGAGATGATAATGATGATATTGCCTGCTTTGAATTTGGAAAAGGACAAAAGGTTCAAGTGATTCATGACTTCGCTACAGAAGGGTTTGAACAGAGGAAGGAATTCGATGATTTTTGGGAATGGCTGGAGTTCGCGATTAGGGAAATGATTGATTTCAATAGAATGGAAGAGGAGTAAATTATGGGGATGAAAAAAGGAAAGGGGTATTTAAATGAGTTCACCTAAAGAATTTTGTGATAGATGGAATGAAAAAAGAGACGGGACATTAAACAAATTGGATAGAGAGATAATGCAGCATACAAATTTATCTAGTGATACGAGAAGGTTTTTAAGTGAAGCGGGTCTTCCAGCATCGGCTGCTCCATTTATAGAGTTTGATAACGCAACTGAATTAATGCAGAATGTAACTCAAAAATTTGGCATACCAATAGATTTTGAGTTTTATTGGTTTATAGGTACGACTGGTTCTGGAGATCCTCTTTGTATTGATGAGAGAACAAATAATGTAGTCTATTTACATCACGACAACAACTATGAAGAAATCTTCATTAATTCTTCCATTCATCAATTTGCAGAAAGCCTTCTATTGTTTTCTAAGTTAATAGATGAAGCGATTCAGATAAATGGTGAATTTGCATTTTTAGATAATGAAATTCCGGAATCAGTGCGTATCTGGTTTGAAAATGAAGTAAGGCGTATCGATTCAAAGGCTGTAGAAAAGAATACATTTTGGTCTGAGGAACTTGAAACCTTACTGAATAAAAGAATGTATTTTATAGATGATGTACTTCATCTTTGGGACATCTATCGGGATTTCATAATTAATGTTTCTCTACATATTTTTCTCTGAATTTTGAGATGAAGCTCCATTATTTTGAAAAGAAAATCAAAGAAAGTAAGGCATATAAAAATGATTAATCAACTTAAAATCTTAAATCCTCAAGCACTTATAAGTATTTTTGGAATGATACCAGAGTTTGAACAATCAGAGTTATTAGATGTTCATCTTAAAAGAGATGGTCCGACTTTAGTTATTCGAATCATGACAAAGGAACCTGTTGAAAATAAACCGAAACGATGGAATAAATGGGATGTAATTTATATAGAAATTTCATTCTTTTGTATTCAAGATTTAATAATCAAAGATATAGGAACAGACAATATAATTCATCAATTTGGAATAAATGCTATTGAAGAAGAAGGGGTATTAAAAATTAAGTGTAGAAATCAAATGCAAGTTGAATGCTTATTTAGATGGGCAAAAATAGAGAACATAATCCCTGGTTTAATAGGGCTACACTGACCTAGTTTTAGTAGCTAAATTTAAGAACGCCTATTTTTTATAAAATGTAACATTTGAGGAGGGCTGCTACTTGGCTACATATTCTGTCATTCTTGAATCGAGTATTAAAGGTCGCTTATTAATGAAAATAAAAAACTATACAAATTGCTCTTTATCCGAAATTCAATCCAACATAAAAAATAAATATCCGGTAATGGCTGTTAACCGTCGGAATTCAGAAAAAATGGAAAAAATGAAGGATTTAATTGAAGAATTGTCTTCAAATAAGCTGCAATTTAGGATTTTTAAGCAAACGGATGAGGGGAATAGAGAAATAACAGTTGCAGTGTTTACAAATGGCATGGAAACTTCCAGGCAGACTGCAAAACAAAGGTCGCGTTTGGATGCATTATTAATAGAAGAGGACGATGCTAGCAGTGGGTAAGGAGAATTCAAAATAAAACGACCCCTAATAAACGAGTAAGAATGCATAAAGGAGGGTTAATATCGAAAATCCAGGGGTAATGTCTCTATGGCTAGGGAATTTCAAGAGTAAAGAAATGCTGCAAAAGTATGTGGAAATAAAATTTGATGAACAGGGAGACAGAATCCCATCACAATTTATGAGAGATTTTCAAATTGATTTTATAAATTACAATGAAGATCTATTGGAAATCACATTTATTGATATTTCAACTACATCTTTACAGTTGTTATTAGAAGGCGCATCTTATTATGAAAAGATTATATCTCAATTCATAGATTATTATGGGGAACATATGTTAGAGAGTTATAACACAGTGATTAGAGTGTATGATTTTGAATATAACGAAGCTAATGCTGTTGAAAATAAGCACCTTGTTTATGCTGGTGCAGTTATTTATGAAGAGTGGGAAGAATAATATTGGTGAAGACATTTATGGTCAAAGTATCTGCTGCTTATAATGTGGTGAAACGCTCAAAGCATAATAAGTGTGTTTTAAATTTTTCGTTTAATCTTTAATGAAAAATATAGGGCTACTAGAAATATTCAGAGAGTATGAACGCATGAAAACTTCCTCTATTTAATTTTTTGAAAAGGATATATTTTCTTGTATATCATAATACATTATAGAAAAATGCTGAGAGGGGTGTATGTGATGGGTTTCCCGCCTCAACAACAAGGTAGACCTGGCATTGAATCATTAATGATACCCAGACCTATATTTGATAACCCCAATTACAAACCAGCCGGTAAGCTTATAAATAAGGTAGCACTTATAACTGGTGGAGATAGTGGAATTGGTAGAGCTGTCGCTGTAGCATTCGCGAAAGAGGGTGCAGACATAGCAATCTCATATTTAAATGAACACAGCGATGCAAAAGAAACGGCGTTCTATGTCAAAAAGTACGGCCGTAGTTGCATTACCATTCCAGGTGATATTGGGTATGAGCAGCATTGCCAACAAGCAGTAATGCAAACAATTCACCAATTTGGCCGTATTGACATTTTGGTGAATAATGCCGGTGTACTATACATAAGGAATAGTCTACTTGATGTAGATTCGAACCAACGAGCAAGTACCTTTCACACAAATGTTTTTTCTCAGTTTATTTTTACGAAAGCTGCTTTGCCATACATGAATTCAGGGAGCTCCATAATAAATACAACATCCCTTAGTGCCTATCATGGAGATCAAGATGCAATTGACTACGCGGCATCTAAAGGGGCTATTGTTTCATTTACACGTTCGCTGTCATCGTCACTGGCATCGCAAGGGATTCGAGTTAATGGTGTGGCCCCAGGACCAATTTGGACGCCATTAATTCCATCTTCCTTACCTCCAGAATGGCTTGCCACATTTGGAGACCATGTTCCTATGAAGCGAGCTGGTCAACCGTTTGAAGTGGCACCTGCTTATGTATTCTTGGCCTCCGATGATGCATCTTACATATCAGGGCAAATTCTGCACGTGAATGGTGGGGAAATTGTAAACGGCTAAATACTTACAAAACTAATATTAATTGTTATTGTTCTTTGTTTTAAGTTGGTTTGAGTCTAGTTTGAAGTATACAATTTAAACAGGAAGGAAGAAAAATTGAAAGAAATGGACAAGTAATTCAAGAATGGGGTCCAATTGATTATGGTTTCAAATCTCAATTGAGTAAAGTGGAAGTGGCAGCTAAATGAGGATGAGATAGAAGAAGCGGATACAAGTTTAGGAATTTACACGTACTTCTATACAATATTAAATAATGTAGATATTAAAAATAGGGGTTATTTATATTAAGGAGGATAAACATGCGGTTTTGTATGAAATTTGGCGATACGAATTTTATTGGGGTTGTAAATGCGGAGCGATACAAGTCATTTGTGGATGAGGATTGGGAATTTGAAATGTTGCTACAGCATTTTACTAATGAAATGAAAAACGGAAATATTTTAGTATTTCAGATGACTGAAGAAGGTATTGAGCACTCGTGGAATGTAGAAGTAAAAATTGGAGAAGAACCAATAAAGCAGGAGTGCTTCAGAAAAGCAGAAGGGTATATTAGAGTAACTGAGAACCAATTATATTTAGTTGATTATGACTGCCTTACAATGGCTGCATAATTTGAAGATGAGAAAGTACCTGATGAAAATTGCTCCAATTATAAAATTGATATCGAAAATGGAGTATATAAAGTGGAAGTCCTTCAATTTTATAATGTAGATAACGATGAATATGTTGGGACAAATGAGAAAGATATACTATTAAACTTTATGAAAGTACCTGTTTTCCAACAAACAGTAGATCGTGTCTTTTGGTGTAGTTTTTAACGAATGTTTTGGTTATGTTTTGCTAGGGAATGTATTTGTACTTCGGTATAAATAATCAGCAAAAAATAGAATAGTAGTATCCGATAGGAGAATGAATAGATGAAAAAAATAAACCATGAATTATTTGGTGAACTTATCTATGATGGATATTGGACTGGAAAACAAAAAATAGCTATTTTGGGTCATGACAAAATAGTTCCTTTAACTATTGATGGGGAAGAACATGATGTATTTTCTGCAATTCAAGAAGAAGCTTATAGCAAATTCATCGCTGATACAAATAGACTTATACAAGAAGCTGAACAAGCTATATTCGAATATTATCAAGAAGAATGTTTAGAGTATAGAGCTATGTTAGGTGATGAGTCTGCTGATGAAATAGTACCAATTATAACAACTAATCAACAATTAGGAAAGTTGGTTGATCCTATAGGACTTACTATTTTACCAGATTTCGAAGATGGAGTTAGAAGGCTAGGATTAATATTCAATTGTACATGGGAAGAGGACGGTATTGGTGTAAGATTTGAGAATGAAGAAGTTATTGAAGTTGGTTATCAAGATATTGTTATTTAAATTGTAGAACGAGAAAACTTACATATGAATAAAGTTTTGCAAGATAAGGGCGTTCACAGTAAGAGAACAGGTTTCTATACGATGGAGAGTATAATAAGGAGAGGCAATATGGAATATAAAGGAATGGCTTCGTTGTGGCTTGGAACAAGTCAATCATTTCAGCATCTTCAAGAATATGTTGATATGGAATATACAGAAGATGGAGATAGTATAGATTCAAAATTTGGAGTGAATTTCGGTTTTGGTTACTATGATGAAGATCAAATCGAAATTATGTTTTATGAGGAACCTAAAATACATATAGAAGAGATTTTACTGGATTTCTCTTATAGTGAGGTAATTATTCCGAGATTTAAAGATTTGATGAAAAAAGTAAATGTAGAGGACAGGATGAATTCTGCTATAGTGCTTTATGATTTTCAATACGATGCTGAGAAAGTAGAAGATACATATGAGGGTTTAGAATTTATATTTATTGGTGCTGTACCTTATAATTAATGATTTTTAGGTATTTAATGAAATATCAAAACATCAAGGAGGAAAAAATGAAAATACAAACGGAAAGTATTATTTATCCTCTCCCAGATGATACGTTGCTAGAAAGAATAGAGGGAAATCTGGAAGTTAAATTCCCTTCAGAATTTTGTATGTTTATTAAGAAAAATAATGGAGCGATTCCCATCACAAAGTATTTTGCACATAAAAACAATCGGTATGTAGTAGAGCATTTCCTATGTTTATTGGATAACCCAAGTGAAAATCCAAAAGGTATGTATGATATGAAAGTAGTGTTTAGTCAATTGGATGAACGAATTATTTCGGATGAGGATTTAACTGGTGCGGAGATAGTTCCTATTGCGGCTCTATATGCGGGAGATTTTGTTTGTATAGATTATCGGGAAAATCAAATGAGTCCAGAGATTTGTATTTGGTATCATGAGGATTCAGATGAATTTGAACCATTCACTGAAAAAATAGCGAATAATATAAATGAGTTTTTTGAAATGTTATCAGAATAAGTTGAAAAAACTGCAAGATAAAACGTATTTTATGTAAGAAGCTCGTATACATATTTTCTTGATAAAATTATATGATGAATTGGAATCCCTAGTGAACGGAATGTACCTAGGGGTTTCGTGTTTTTTAACAATAATATAACTATCAAACGTAAAAATATAAAATAGAAATATAGTACAATAAATGTAATGTAAAGTTTAATTGGAATAGAAAGAACAGTGGAGCGATTTTTGCAATTTGAAAGGTTGGAAGATATGAAAAGTAAAATGAACAGAGAGGAACTTATTGAACTTGTAAAAAAGATCTATAATCTTGATTTACCAGAAACAGAACATAGCGAATATGTGAATCAATTCAATAATAGCGGTGTTCCGCATCCGACACCTAGTGATTTAATATTTTGGAATGATATAGAATTAACACCTAAAGAAGTAGTAGAATTTGCATTAAGTTATAAGAAAGAAAAAGAATAACTTTAATAAGTAGATGAGAGAGTTTAGAAGGAGATTGTATTAGTATTTACATAGAGAAATGTTGTAAATAAGGAGAGGGTTCGATGGAAAGTTCAAAAGTTGTATTATGTATACCTGGTTTATGGAAGAATAGAAGTGAACTTATTGAGGCGATTGTAAGAAAAAGTGAGGGATATATGTTTGCTGGGAATTATATGAGTAAACTAGGGGACCCGAGTATTTTTTTTGAAGTTGATATATATGAACATGACGAGCGAGTAGTAGAAGCGTTTGAAATTGCTGGATACAATTCATTTACTGAGGAAGACCTTGATCCTATTAGAAAACATTCTTTAGCACTGTATTTAATTGGGGAAGGAGGTTCCATTGAAAAGATAAGGAAGTTAGTTGATGCTGCAAATGCACTTGTAAAAGCTGGAGGGCTGGGCGTGAAAGTTGAATCCTCAGGTACTGCAAATACAATTGAAAGCTGGAAGGATATGTATCATACAGATGATGAAGTCCAATTATTCAAAGCTTTTGTAACAGTAGTCGCAGAAGATGATTTTTACTATACGTGTGGTATGCATTGCTTTGGGCTGCCGGATGTAATTACTTTTAAAGATCAAGTAACCCCGCAATATGCTCAAGAATTAATGAACGTTTTTTGTCTGTATAATCTGATTGAAAAGCCTAGCTTAACGGACTATTCTACATTCAGCCTAGATGAAAATAACCCTCATTTTATATTGCAACATACGGAGTGTAAACATTTTTCAGAAGATGAATTGTTTTATAATCAGTATGGTATTTGGGCGTTAGTAAAAAAAGAGTAGTATAAAGTTTGTTGTGATAGGAATAGATGGTGCAGGAAATCCGATTTGTTGTAAATAACTAACTGTAAAAATGATGAGAGTTGATATGGATACTGGTGAATAAGAATGGAGTACTTCTAATTTAGGGGCATATTTACATAGGCAGTTACTGAAGAGGTATAAATCCATTTTTGATGATAGATTTGTAGGGGGAAAATTAAGTGAAGTAAAGTAAAGGGGAATATGCGTGTCTATTAAAAATGCAATGCAACAATACTTTAGGTTAAGAATAAAATTAGCGCACGAAGGTTTAGATTTTCTATTAAAAACACCAGTTCTTGAAGAAGTGAATCCTATTCTTTATGATGGGGAAATAGATGAGGAAGGTTATATTCTATGGAAACCAGTAGAAAAAAATATCGTACACGACTTTATTCATTTAGAACAAGAAATGGATATTCACTTTCATCAAACGGTTATTACGTACTTTAATTCCTATTGGTTTGCTGAATTAAATGGTTTTTATAAAAATTATTATATTGAATTAGAAGCGGTATTGCCGAATATTGAATTGCATTCATTTAAAGAACGGTTAAAGGGCTATAAGGGGAACCATCAAGAGAGATTAAAACATATCCCAATAGGTATTGAAGGTAATGGAATGTTAGTTGTGATTGACAATGAAAATGGGAAAGTGAAATTAGAAGATTTTGAGAGAAGTTCATTTGAAACAATTTCAGAAAATATACAAGAATTGATTTTGAATTTACGTTTGAAGAGGTGATAGTTAGTACAAGTTTAAAGGAACTCATTTCTCGATTAAGCTTCCAATGAATTAGTAGTGTTTTGTTGGCTTTATATCTGTTAATTGGTGTGTATTGTTATAGAAAGTAAAGGGGCGTATTTATATGACAATCCGGTTTTGTAAGGAAGCAGTTGCATACTTAAAACCAATAGTAAAAGAGGATCTTGAGGAAGAATGCTTTACTTTATCTGAAGAAAATAGTTTTGTCCATACATTTTTTAATGAAGATTTAATGATTACCTTTTTAGTTGAGGATCATCAAAACGATTATTTTCAATATGTTCAAAATAAGCATATATCAGAAGAAGGATTGGATGAGGAACAGTTAGTAGAAATCGGGATCAATAATCTTTATAAATTAGCAGATGAAAAAGAACTACGGGTTCACACGCTATCGGAAGGGTGTTTTGCTTTAATTCTTGACGGGAATTTCGAAGCTAGCTTAATTGTTCTAGACGACTTATGGGAGCACTCATTAAAAGAATTCGTATCAAATGGGTATGCAGTTGCGATACCAGCGAGAGATATTCTTGTTTTTTGTGATTGTAATGCTAGTAACGGGATTGAAAAAATGAGAGGAATAATAGAAAAGGTTTGGGAAGATGGAGATCATTTACTGATTGATAAAATTTTGGTGAGAAGTGAGGGGAAATGGAGTTATTCAGAGTGAAAATGAAGCACATAGGAGAAGGGTTATTTCATTTTTTAACTGAAGTAGAAAATGATCGATTAATAGATGGGTTTTCTATACAAGTTGGTTGGTCGATTTATTTTCTTGATAAAAGGGAAGATGGATTTCATATTACTGTACATGATTATACGAAGAATCCATTTGAAGATATGACAGATGATTTGACGATTTCATTATGGATACTATTAACACAAGTGAGTTTTTTAAAACCATTAACAATTGAAGGGGAATTGCTGCGATTTTGTGATAAAATTGTCGCTGCCAAAAATGTATTAAAGTTAGATGATATTTACTTAGAAAGAACAAAAGATTGTGAAAAAGGTGACTCCGGTTGGTATATAGGTCCTATTAATGATGAGGATGATACAGAAGAGTACGAAGCGTTTTATGCATATGAATTACTAAAATTGAAGCCTTCACTTATTCAAGTATTAACATTACCTTCTGGATTTCTTGTAATCTTTGAAAAAGATGTAGTGAAAGCAGTGGTAGATGAAAATAATGTGAACATTTTGGATAGGATTAACGATAAATAATCTGGTATAGAAAAAAGACCCAGCCATTTGTTAATGTTAGTATCTCAATAAAGTGTAAAAATCGAATCGTGTAGGATGAGCCTTATTACATATTGGAGCAATTACTTAGGGAGGAACATTTGTGGCTTATAAAGATAGTTTATTTCATGTTGTTAAGGATAAAATTATATTAACTATGTTTATTTTACTTACTGTTTTCCATATGATAAATTTTGCATTTTTCTTCTTTTTTGCAGTTACGGTAGCTTTGTTTTGGGCCGATCCGAATGCTGATATGAGTACAGAATATGCGCCAATAGTTATGCCGTATTTATATCCAGTTCTCATCGGTGGGATATGTATATTTTTAGCTTTTGTCAGCTGTTATTTCTATCAGAAGTACGCACCGAATTCTAAGTGGAAAAAGGTAGCTGTGGAAGTGCTTTTTCTGATTGTTGCATTTGTCATTCCAAGATTTTTTGGTGCATTTAAAATTCCTTTATTGGACATGCTTTCAAGATAAAGAGTTTACTATTGAGTATTCAAGAAACAAAAAGTCTCAGTAAATCGAAATTTACTGGGGCTTTTTGTTTATCGTTATCTTTTGAGTGAGACAGTTCACGATAAGAATGTAAAAAATAAATAGTATTCTACATATCAAAGATGGATGGTACATGACAACTCTCTTCAATCTGAAAGGTTTCTCTCCTAATATGAGCGAATAGATTGAAAAAGGAGGGAGTTTGTATGGAAGTTGTTGTGAAACAGCGGAAGAAAAGAGGTAAGGGGAAAAAAATTGTCATTTGGTTTGGTAGTATTCTTCTTTTTCTACTTGTTATCGCGGCAGTTTTTGTAAATGCATTCGTGATGAAGTCAATGCCAAAGGTAGAAGGGACGGTTCATGTCAGTGGATTGCAAAAATCGGTTCAAGTAACACGAGATGAAAGAGGGGTACCTCATATTAAAGCTGAGAATGAGCATGATTTATATTTTTCACAAGGATATGTTCAGGCGCAAGATCGGTTGTTTCAAATGGACTTAAGTAGAAGACAAGCATCTGGAACATTAGGAGAAGTGGTTGGGAAGGCGGCGCTAGATAAAGATAAATTGTTCCGAACCCTTGGGCTAAGGCGAGCAGCAGAAGCATCAGTAAGCCAATATACTGGCGAAGCAAAAGATGCATTGGAGTCGTTTGCTGATGGAGTAAATGCATTTATAAAGGAAGCAAAAAAGGACGGGAAACTACCAGTAGAGTTTCATTTACTAGGATACGAGCCTGCTGAATGGACTCCGGTTGATTCTTTAACGATTGGCAAGTATATGGCTTTTGACTTAGGTGGTCATTGGCATGGACAAGCATTTCGATTTTGGGCACTTCAACATCTTTCGAAAGAACAGGCCTATGAATTATTTCCAACTTATCCAACGGATGCTCCTAGACTATTAGCGCTGTTAAATAATCTGGATGTGAATGTGGCCAGTGGTTTTGCAAAAGCAATTATTCCACCAGAATCTAACGGGAGCAATAATTGGGTTGTAAGTGGAGAAAAAAGTGCATCAGGAATGCCTATATTAGCAGATGATCCCCATCTTTCTTTGGCGACACCATCGATATGGTATCAAACACATTTGGAGATGAAAGACATAAATGTGAGCGGAGTTATTTTTGCAGGGGTTCCAGGTGTTATGTTAGGGCATAACAAACAAATTGCTTGGGGTGTCACGAATACGGGTCCGGACGTACAAGATTTATATATAGAAAAAAGAAACCCGGATAATCCCAATGAGTTTTTGTATAACGATAAATGGGAAAAAGCTACGATTGTGAATGAACCTATAAAAGTGAAAGGTGAAAAAACAATTCCTTACGAAGTGACGATTACTAGACACGGTCCAGTCATTTCAGAATTTGCTTATAAAAATAAAGATGAGGCCGTTTTTGCGCTTAGATGGACGGCATTGGAACCTTCAGCGGAATTAAAGGCCGTATTAAATATGAACAAAGCAACAAATTGGACTGAATTTGAATCAGCGCTGGAAGATTTTCATACTCCTACTCAAAATTTCTTATTTGCATCAACAGATGGCACAATTGCTTATAAAGCAAACGGAAACATACCGATACGTAAAAAGGGAGATGGAATTTTACCTGTTCCTGGATGGACAGATGAATATGAATGGGAAGGCTACATTCCCTTTGATAAACTTCCAAAGGTGATAAACCCAGAACAAGGCTTTATATCAACAGCCAATAATAAAATAATAAATGATGATTATCCGTATCATATTAGTCATATTTGGGCGCAGCCGTATCGTCAAATGTGTATTCAAGAATTTTTACAGGAAAAGGATAAATTGACTACGAAGGATTTACAAACTTTGCAAATGGATCAAAAGAACCTTCAGGCAAGAGAGTTTGTTCCAGTGTTTGTGAAAGAACTGAATAAAGTAAACGTATCAGACGTGGAGAAACAAGGGTTAAAAGAGCTGAAAAATTGGGATTTTTACGATAATAAAGAGAAAGCTGCCCCGTTAATCTTTCATTTATGGATGAAAGAAATATCCAATACTTTATTTTCAAAGGAAATACCAAACGATGTAATGGGTTTATTTGAAGGTAAGCAACAAGTTGTGGATCAATTGATACGGAAGCAGATGAATGGGGAAAACAGTGTATGGTTTTCTAAACATGGAGGCTTCAAAGAAGTTTTACATACATCGTATTCAAAGGTAATGAAAAAGCTTGAAAAACAATATGGATCAGACGTAACGAAATGGAAGTGGGGAGAATACCATAAGCTTTCTTTTACGCATCCTATGTCCCAATCCTCTCAGTTACTTGGTTTTTTTTTCAATCGTGAAAAGGCTGTGCCAGTTGGGGGAAGTAATATTACAGTTCAAGCAGCAAGTTATGGAGATGATGGGATTGTGAATCACGGAGCATCTTGGCGATTTGTAATAGATACAAAGGATATGTCAAATGGTTATCATATTGTAGGACCAGGACAATCAGGACATTTTAAAAGTGACTGGTATCATGATCAAATAGAAGATTGGGTAAATGGAAACTATCATGCTACTACGCTTCGTACAGATCGAATTGACGGTAAAATATTAACTTTAAAACCACAATAAGATTTATCCTGGATTAACGGGAAATAAGACCCCACCTAAAGCTTCAGAGAGGAATGAGGAAGATAGGTGAGGGATAACTGCCCGTAAAAGCCTGATTGGTTCATCTAACCACCAGTGGGGGATGAAGAAAAAACTCACTGATGAAAGTTGTACTTTATAGGACTCTTACGTTTGTAAGAGTCTTTTTCTTATCATAAATAGCTTTCTTATAAAACGACAGTGTACCATAATTAAATTATGGAATGTTATAATTTAGGAAGAGAGTTTCATAGTTATATACAGAGGTGAGTACATGAGCAATTGTTATTTTGAATTTGTAATACATAAAGAGTCTTGTTTTTATAGACTAAGAAAATTTTTTACAATCTTAAAGAAGAGAAAGAAAAAGAGATGATAGATTGTAGTGATTCTATGTGGCTAGATTATTTTGAAGAAGATGTATTGAAACAGTTCTGGTGGCCGACTGAAGAAGAATTACGTAACTATCAGATGTTATGGGAACAAACTCCCATAGAAAAACGTTTAACAGATCCTGAGCTTACGACCCCATGGGATTTTGAATCTATGATTGATGCATTTGCTTGTGGAGAATATGAATTAGTCTCTTGTGAAAAGGTATCGAACAATATTGGAAGAATTGAATTTTATCCCTATGCATGGCCATACGGTGGAAACGATGTGTTTAGAGCGTTGATTGAGTATAGTGGATTCAAAATTATTGATGAGAGCGTATAGAATTTACCATAGTTAAAGGTATAGTGATAGATTTTCTTATTGTAACTATGCATTTAGTTTTGAAAAATCAAATAAACACGGAAATACGTATAAAATTGTAGATAGTTTTCATTTAGTTATACAAGGTTGAAAGAATCCAAGTTACATAACAATCAATGAAATATATGGAATAGAATAAATCATAAAAAGAAGCCACAGAAAGGGTGAGGGAATATGTCCAATTACGTAAAGTCAGAATTTATCAAACATGCAGGCGGCTGTATCGTATCGAAAAATATTTTAGATGGAAATGGAAAATTGAAATGGTTGGTTAGAGATGAATCTGTAAATAGTGTTGATAATGGATGGAGATTTTTTTCGGATATTGATGATGACGATTACGTAAACGATCCGAATAATTTAGTAGTATGCGATTTTAATACAGTAGCCCAAATTGAACCTGCTATTCTAGCGGTTTATTCCTTTCCGGTTGGAAGTGACATACAATTAGTTGTAGAGAATGGGAAATGTTATTTTATTGATAATATAACAGAAGAAGTTATCGAGTTTTTGTACCATTAAAATAGCATACTCTAAAGAGGAGTAATAACTTGTAGCCAGATAGATTCTGTACAAAGAGAGAATGGATATTATGCTACACGAAGTTGTACTGAACTTATTAGTGAATTGTATTAAGTAGGGAATAGATAATGGTTTGGGAGAAGTGAAAATGAAAAGAGAAATGGAGCAGTATTTTCATAAATTATTTAAGGAATGGAAAAACTATAATCATTCATTACCAAAATCCGTATGGATAGAAGAAGCAGATTCTTTTATATATGTAGGGGAACCAGATACAGAGGAATATATTTTTTGGAAGCCTATAGAAAAAGATTTATTTCATGACTTTTCTGATATAGAAAAGAAATTAGCAGTACAATTACATCATTCGATTAAAGAATATTATAATTCCTACTGGTTTTTAGATTTAGCAGGTAGTTATTTAGAGTATAACATAGAGCTAAATCCCGTTATACCAGGAATTGAACTTCGAGATTTCTATATCTTTTTACAAGGTTATAAAAAAGCGCACCATAATGAGTTGGAAAATATTCCTATAGGTATGGAATGTAACGGGCTTTTGGTAGTTGTAGATAATGAAAATGGACAAGTGAAGATAGAAGATTATGAAAAGGGGACTTTTGAAGTTATTAGTAATAGTTTAGCAGAACTCATTTCAATGCTCTAATGAAAGTATATATTATATAGGATTCAATTCGAAATATAAGTTAAGAGGTAATGGATATGAGTAAATCAGTATTAGAAAAAATAGAATTAGTCAAAGATATTTTAGGTGATGATCCATTTAGTTTGGTTATTGGTGAAATTGTGGAAGAAGAAAACCAAATAGATGAAAAATTAGAAGATCATATTTTAAAAGATTATTATTTTATTGCAGGAAAATACAATATATTGAATGGTGGAGTAATTACTGTATACGGCCATCAAAAACTTGAAAGTATTCAGTTTTATGTGGAAGATATGCCAGATGGTGCTGATAAATGGATTTGTATAGGAACAGTAGAAAATTATCCATTATTTATAAATAAAATTGATGGTGAAGTATCTTGTTTGTTTGGAGATTTAATTGATCAAAATTTTGTTATTGAATCCTACGGTGATTTTAGCAGTTTTTTAGAAAATTATTTTTTAGGAAGCAAATATATTGATATTGGGCTGTCTTTTGCTGAAGCGGGTGGAATAATGAATCCCATTGGAAGTAAAGATGACGAATGGTATAAACTGTTAGAATTGAATAGATTAGTTTAAAGGTATTTAGTGGTGAAAACCTTTTTACTTTAGAGAAGTAGAAATGAAAGGGGACGGCTATATGGAACCAAAACTTGCATTTTTAAGAAAATATAAAAGAAATGTAAAGCTTCAATCAATAGATAAAATAGATAATAAGGTCATACCTAGTATTTGGTATGAAATTTTTAAAGAACACGATAGCAACAAGAGAATAAAAATGGTTTTAGAGATTTGGAGAACATACGTAGGGAAAGAATTAAGAAACACAATCTCATATTTGGAAGAGCACCTTTTCAATGTGGAGTTAATAGAAAATAACGGCATGTATTCGATGTTATATATACTGGAGACGTCGGATGGTGAAATAGTGTATTATGAAGCAGGAAATCCTATGGATACATTTCATAATAAAGTGCTAGAAGTTTCATGGGATAGAATTCCCATTTCAGTTCGAAAGTTTTATGAAAAAGTTCATAATGGTTTTTATTATTATGCGAGCGGTGCTATGGGATTAGTGCCTTTTGAATGTGTTACTTATTTTGATGATGATGAGTGGGGAATTATTGAAGAATTAGAGGAGAACTTACAAATTGATTTGAAAACAACTTTTGGATTTTTTAAAAGTGGAGCGGGCGGTTATGTAGCTATTGATTATAACAATTGCAAATATGATAAAGCTACATTATGGTTTGCAAACAATCAGCCAAAATATAATGTTGATTTTTGGGATGTAGTAGATGAATGGATTGTGATTGGTTTTGAAGCGTAGTATGTAGAGGGTTTAAGAATTACTTTTGTGTACTGAGAAACTATATATGAATGGAGTTTGTATGTATGGAAAAAGAAGGTGTGGTCTCATTATGGCTAGGAAATATGGAATCTCAAGATTTTTTAGAGGATTATTTCAGTATAAAATATACAGATGATGGTGATTCCATACCATCACCATTTATAAAGGATTTTCATATTTGTATGTATGATATTGATGAGGACTTTATTGAAAAAGAATTTTATTTAAAGCGAAGTGATCATCTAGAAACTTTACTAGCAGGATGTTCTTATGAAGAAGTTGTGATACCGCAGATGAAAAGATTTACTTCGAATATATTAGAGATGAAGTACAACACGATTATTATGATCTATAACTATGAATACAGTGGTGAAATAACAAATAAAAACGAAGATTTTTATACAATGAAGTACATAGGGGCAGTTCCATATAAATAATACAATAAAAATAGAAAAAAGAGGATGAGAACATGGAAGTTAGAGAAATACATTCATTTAATCTACATTCAGAAAAAGAATTTTCTGAAATTCAAGATAAATTGATACATAGAATTGAATTGAAAAATAACTTTCATCTAGAAGATGTAAGTTTAATAGCTGGAGTAGATTTAGCTTATTGGGAAAAAGATGATAAGCACTATGGAACTTGCTGTATTGTTGTTATTGATTATCATACGAAGAAGGAAGTGGAGAAGGTCTATAGTTATGGGGAGGTAACGGTACCGTATATACCAGGTTTTTTAGCATTCCGTGAGTTACCTTTAGTAATAGAGGCAACTAAAAAGCTTACTTCTAATCCAGATATATTCATGTTCGATGGAAATGGCTATTTACACTATAAACATATGGGGATTGCGACACATGCTTCTTTTTTCTTACAAAAACCTACAATCGGTGTAGCGAAAAGTTATCTTAAGATTAAAGATGTTGATTTTATAGTGCCAAAGAATAAGGAGTTTGCTTTTAGTGATATTATGATCGATGACGAGGTATATGGAAGAGTTTTAAGAACGAAGGAGAATGTAAAACCTATTTTTGTTTCTTGTGGAAATAATATCGATTTAGATACGAGTATTCAAATTGTGTCGAATTTAATCGGGAAAGAAAGTAGATTACCAATTCCAGTGAGGTTGGCAGATTTAGAAACGCATAAGGTGAGAAGAGACAAGAGGGAAAATGATAGATGATAGGTCTATGTAAAAAGGGATAGGAGGATGGTCCCTTTTTTTGTTGTATTCGACGAAATACGACAACGCATAAAAACTTTATTTGCTATGATGTTTTTTGGAATATTTCATTTTTATAATAATGAGTTGTATTAGCTATTCTTTATGGTGTTTTTGGAGAGATTCACTCTACAAACACCATGACAACATTAGTTAGAATCAAAGTGTTTATTTAGAGGGGAATGGATAAGAAGATGGATGAAATGGAGAAATATCGCAAAAAAATTAAGGTGATTTCTTTTGATAGAGAACAAAATAGAATGGTGGAAGTTGAAGAAAGTAAAATGACTTTCGCCGATGTTGGCGGAATGGAAGAGATTAAGAAGAAAATTAATATGGATTTTATTATGCCAATTAAAAATCCTGAATACTTTCAAGCGTTTGGTAAGAAAACAGGTGGAAGCTTATTATTTTATGGACCGCCTGGTTGCGGGAAGACATTTTTAGCACGTGCGGTAGCTGGGGAAATTGATGCGAATTTTATTCATTTGGAACTGCAAGCTATACTTTCTATGTGGACGGGTGAGTCTGAGAAAAATTTACATGAGATTTTTGAGGAAGCACGGAGAACAAAGCCATGTATTTTGTTTATTGATGAATTAGATGCATTTGGAGGGAATAGACAAAAAATGGGTTCCCATCATCAGCGGACACTAGTAAATCAATTGCTAGTAGAAATGGATGGAAGTAATTCTTTTAATGAAGGAGTTTATATTATTGGTGCAACAAATACACCATGGTATATTGACCCTGCATTACGCCGTCCAGGACGCTTTAATTCTCTTGTTTTTGTTGCACCGCCGACTTATGAGGAACGATTAACAATACTGGATTTGAAAACAAAAGATAAGCCGAAAACAGAATTACAGCTTGATTTGGTCGCAAAGTATGCAGAGCATTTTTCGGGTGCCGATTTAACATATTTAGTTGAGGATGCGATTAATCAAGCGATTCAGCGTTCATTTGAAACAGGGCAATTACAACCTCTTTCAAATGAAGACTTGCTAGAAGCGATGAAAAAACGTCAGCCAACGACTTTAGATTGGTTTTCAACAGCAAAAAATTATGCGACATTTAGCGATGTGAATAAGGATTTTGATAAAGTGCTAGATTATATGAAAGAACACAGATTGAAATAGCAGGTAAGAAGCAGGGGATGAGGGAATGGAAGACAATTTTAGAAGGGTTTATTATTTGCTGAAACTTGGTGATGTTGAGCGTGCCAAAGAAGAAGCGGAACTTATGGTTAGGGAAGATCCAGAAGATGTTTATGGATATCTCAGCTTAAGCTATGTATATTTCTATGGGCTTCATGAAAGTGATATTGCAAGTGAATATATAGAAGAAGCGCTTAAATTAGATCACTTAAATGAATTTGTTCTTTTAGCAGGATTAGATATTTTTACTGCGCAAAGTAATTTTACAAGATTAAGAGAAATAGCGGAAATTGGTATAAGAAACTACCCTGAAGAGGGACCATATTATTTCTATATGAGCGAAGCTGTCGTGCATCTTGAAGGAATGAAGAATGTACTTGTTTACCTAGAAAAGGCGATGGAATTAGACCCTGAAAATGAAACGTATGTAGGTAGATATGCTTATATCCTTTTGAAACATTTCCCAAAACGAAAAGAAGAGGGATTAAAGGCTGAAAAGCGTGCTTTAGAATTAAATCCAGAAAATATAACGAATCTTTTCTGTTTTGCAAGTATAGCGAAGGAGAAGAGGAATTTTAAAAAAGCAAGAATGCTAGCTGAAACTGCGATGAAACTAGATCCAAATGATGAAGACGTTAGAGGGATTTATAAAGATACAATTGTAACGAAAAATAAATTTTGTGCTTTTACTATGGGATTTTCACAAATTTTAGTACGAGCTTTTTCTAAATTTTGCTCGTTATTTGGATTTGTATATGATCTAAATCGGTATGTGTATACTTTTTTAATCGTATTAAGTTTTATTGGATGGCTTATTCTTCCTATATATGTGATAGGAGGGTATGCAGGTATTATCTATTTTGTTGTTCTTGTGATGTGTCTTGTTTCTTCTATCATTAAAGGGAAGATATATAAAGAAGCTGGACTAAGTATGCCTTCGGATTGGAGAACGAATCTGCGCCAGAATCAATCTATTAGAGATCGAGAAATCTCTAAAATGACACGTGAAGTTGGGAAAGTAGAGCCTGTAAATGTATCGACACAAAAGCTGTCACCAGAAGAGATTGAGTCGCAATTAGCAAGTTTTTGGGGAAAAGAAGCCATGTTTGAAAAACAACAAGTCGCAGAGGTAGCGCCCACGGTTGCTCGATCACAATTATCGTCTGAAGAACATAAACAAATTCAATCGTATTCAGATATTAAATCTCCACGGTATAATAAATGGGGAATCTGTCTAGTCATTATTTTCTCGTTTACTCTTATTTATCGTGCTGAAAAATTATACAACCTGTATCAGAGGGAAACCGGAAATACAACGCCACATATCAGCCAAGAAACAAAACAATCGATTGTTGAATATCAGGATAGAGCGCTCGAAGAACAAAAAGAAAAATTCAATAAGTATACGGTGGAATCTATTTTATATTCATTAAAAAGAAGTGATTTTAGTGAGAAATCCCTTCAGCAATTTGTTGAAGAAGGTTATGTTCCAGTTGTGATGGGAAAGGTTGGCCAACCTAGTGTCGAGAAATTAAAAAATGCACATCCAACTAAATTTTATAAAGAAGGAACAATTACATATGTATTATTGCAAGATGAGGAGGGCTCGTTTCTTTTAGAAATCCGAGCAACAAAAATAAGTCACATTTACGGTGAAAGTTGGGATAATAGTGAGCGAGAGATGCAGAGATATCATGAGTTAATTACGAAAATTGATACACAAGGTATTGCAGTAGGAACAAAATAAAATCATATAGGTTACATTGTTTGCTTTTATATAACAAGTAAGGGGGACAAATGTCCTCCTTTTAGTTTTTGCTGAATGCTGAGGAAGGGATATTACTGCTCGTTAATGTGTGATAAATTTAATTAAAAAATAAGAAAGTTTTTTGATTTGTTACATATATTTTAGTGAAAGGCCTTTCACCATTTTATCACCTAGGGGGCAATCATAATGAAGTTTTTGTCTTACCTTACAGTAATTCTGGTGATTCTTGGCGGTTTGAATTGGTTGTTTGTTGCGCTGGATTATAATGTAGTTGAGAAATGGTTTGGTTCTACACCAGCTCTTGTTGATACCATTTATTGGCTTTTTGGTCTTTCTGCTCTTTATCAAATTTATGATCGGTTCTTTACGGACAATTAGCTCTTATAAATTTATGAATGGAGTGTTAAGCGAGATAAAATGCTTAACACTTTTTTGTATGTTTATAAAAGTAAATGCATCTGCAAACGGTTCCATTGCGTCTTGCACCCTAATAAAGCAAAACAAATTGACCGTATATTTTATATAGGTTATAATTCAGAAAGTTTAAAAATTAATGAATATAGAAACAGGGAGGTCATACAGTTGATGGAGAGAGTTTACAATTTTTCGGCAGGACCATCTATACTCCCTTTGCCAGTTTTAGAAACAGTGCAAAGGGAGCTTTTGAATTATAACCGGACAGGCATGTCTGTTATTGAAATGAGTCACCGGTCTTCAGAGTTTCAAAATATTATAGATGAAGCAAGTAGCTTGCTTCGTGAATTGATGCACATTCCTGAGAATTACGACGTGCTATTTTTACAGGGAGGGGCATCGTTACAGTTTTCAATGGTTCCATTAAATTTAATGAATGAACATAAAAGAGCTGGATATGTCCTTACAGGGTCATGGTCTAAGAAAGCCTTACAGGAGGCTAAGAAAACTGGAGAAGTAGAAGTTATTGCTTCATCGGAAGAAAATCATTTTTCAACGATTCCACATGTTGATGTTTCAATGATTCCGAAAGAACTAGATTATGTACATATAACAACGAATAATACGATTGAAGGAACGAAATATATTCAATTGCCGAAATTAGAGAATATTCCACTTATTGCTGATATGTCTTCAAATATTTTATCTGAAGAATACGATATAGAGAAATTTGGTTTCATTTATGCAGGAGCACAAAAGAATTTAGGACCAGCAGGACTAACAATTGCAATTATTAGAAAAGACTTAATTGGTAAAGCGGATACTTCTTGTCCGACAATGTTAAACTATGAAACTTACAGTAAAAATAATTCCTTATATAATACACCACCATCCTTTAGTATTTATGTGACGAAGCTAGTATTAGAATGGTTAAAGGAGCAGGGCGGCGTATCCGCGATTGAAGAACAAAATAGAAAAAAAGCAGCTCTTCTATACGATTTCTTAGATGAATCAAAATTATTTACTTCACCGGTTGATCCTGCATATCGTTCGCTTATGAATATTCCATTTACAACACCATCCAATGATTTAAATGAGCAATTTTTACAAAAAGCTAAAACACTGGGGCTTGTTACATTAAAAGGCCATCGTTCAGTTGGTGGCATGCGAGCGAGTATTTATAATGCAATGCCGGTAGAAGGTGTTCAACAATTAGTAGATTACATGAAGGATTTTGAGCTAGAGAATAGATAGGGAGATGGGGAAATGTTTCGCGTTCAAACATTAAATCAGATTGCTGAAAAGGGCTTGCAAATTTTTGGTGGAGAGCGATATGAGGTTGGAGAAGGCTTAGAACATCCAGATGGTATACTACTTCGAAGTTTTTCCTTACATCAAGAAGAATTTTCAAAAGATTTAAAGGCAATTGCAAGAGCAGGAGCTGGTGTAAATAACATTCCTGTAGAACGTTGTACAGAAAGAGGTATCGTTGTTTTTAATACCCCAGGGGCAAATGCGAATGCAGTGAAAGAACTTATTCTTGCCAGTCTTATTATGTCATCACGTAATATTATAAGTGGGGTTGGTTGGACAGCGGGATTAGAAGGTGAAAAAGTTCCGCAGCTTGTAGAAGCAGGAAAAAAACAATTCGTTGGTTCAGAGATAGCGGGAAAACGACTTGGTGTTATTGGACTTGGTGCTATTGGTGCCCTTGTCGCAAATGACGCATTATCTCTTGGTATGGATGTCGTTGGATACGATCCATATATATCTGTTGAAACAGCATGGCGCTTATCAACACATGTACAACGTGCATTTAGTTTAGATGAAATCTTTGCAACATGTGACTATATTACATTGCATATTCCACTGACAGATCAAACGCGAGGTATTATTGGAGAACACGCTATACAAACGATGAAAAAAGGTGTCCGTCTCTTTAACTTCTCAAGAGGAGAACTTGTGGATGAAGTTACGTTAGCAAAAGCTTTAGAAGAAGGGATTATTAATCATTACGTAACTGATTTTCCGAATGAAAATGTAATAAAAATGAGAAATGTAACGGCAACACCCCATCTTGGAGCTTCAACGTATGAATCTGAAGAGAATTGTGCAGTTATGGCTGCTCGTCAATTACGAGACTATTTAGAAACAGGAAATATCCGTAATTCAGTAAATTATCCAAATGTAGAACTTCCTTATGTCGGAAAGAAACGAATTACGATTATGCATCAAAACGTTCCGAATATGGTGGGGCAAATTACAGGATGTTTAGCGGAACATCATATTAATATTGCTGATATGATAAATCGTAGTAAAGGCTCTTTTGCATATACAATGATTGATATCGATAATGGAATTGATGATATAATTAAAGAAAATGTAGTTGAAAACATAAAGAAAATCACAGGTGTAGTAGCTGTTCGAATGATTGTATAAAGGAGAGAGAGATTTGGCGACAATTCGACCATTCAGGGCAATTCGTCCAGTATCTGATAAAGCTGCACAAGTTGCAGCACTGCCGTATGATGTGTTAAATAGTGAAGAAGCAAGAGAAGTTGTAAAGGGAAACCCATATTCCTTTTTGCATATTGATAAAGCTGAAATAGACTTAGATCCGGCTGTTTCACCATATGATAACAGTGTATATGAAAAGGCAAGTGAAAATCTACAACGTTTAATGCAAGAAGAAGTATTGATTCAAGATGAAGAGCCATGTCTTTATATTTATCAATTAACAATGCAAGGGAGAACGCAGTCTGGACTTGTCGTTTGTACGTCAATTGATGAGTATACTGATAATACAATTAAAAAGCATGAGCGGACCCGTCATGAAAAAGAACAAGATCGCATTCGTCATGTTGATATATGTAATGCGAATACAGGTCCAATTTTTTCAACATATCGTGCGAAAGAAGACGTAACAAAGTTAATTGCAACGTGGCAAAAAAATCACACGCCAATTTATCAATTTACTGCAGATGACGGTGTGGAGCATGTAATATGGAAAATCGCAGAAATTGATGCGATTTCTGCATTAGTAGAATCATTCGAAGAGATCCCTTCTTTATATATTGCAGATGGACATCATCGATCAGCATCTGCTGTGAAAGTTGGGTTAATGCGTAGGGAACAATATCCGAACTATACAGGAGAAGAAGAATTTAATTTCTTTTTATCTGTTTTATTCCCTCATGATGAATTATCAATTTGGGATTATAATCGTGTTGTGAAAGATTTAAATCGTTTATCACAGGACCAATTTTTACAGCAAATTTCACACTATTTTTATGTAGAAAGAGCTTGTGTATCTCCATATAAACCAACTGAACCAAAATCATTTGGCATGTATTTAGATCAGGGGTGGTATAAACTCACTGTGAAAGAAGAAACATTTGATGCCTATGATGTTGTAAAACGTTTAGATGTTTCTATTTTACAAGATCACTTATTGAGTCAAGTATTACAAATTCACGATCCACGTGCAGATAGCCGCATTGATTTTGTTGGTGGTATTCGAGGTTTAGAGGAGTTAGAGCGCCTTGTAAATCGTGGTGATTATAAAGTAGCGTTTGCTTTATATCCTACATCAATGGAAGATTTACTAGCAATTGCTGATGCGGGGGAAGTTATGTCACCAAAGTCCACTTGGTTTGAACCGAAGCTTCGTAGTGGGCTTTTCATACATTCTTTAAATTAAACAAAAAGACATAAGATTAGGAATAAAGATAGTAAGGATTAAATATCCCTACTATCTTTTTTAAACTATAAGTATAAATTAAAGATACATAGTAATAATTGACGACTTATGAAAATACGCTATAAACTATTCTTTCTTCAACTAAGGGATAGTTTCTAAAGTACCGTAGTTGATTGAAATTCCTCTTCCAACCATAAAATAGTATGAACACATTCTATCCATTTTCATCTTCTATGGTGTAGTACCTGTGCTGTATGAATGGATAACAGGTAGTTATCTACAAAAACAACATGATTTTTGTATTGATCTAATGGTTCTAGATGTAATGAAATTTACGGCATTAAGATTGTTAGGAGGAAATGGGAGTGTCAAATGAAATAATGAGTTACATTGACAATCAGATGGTGAAAATTCCAGGGGGAGAAATAGAATTAAGAGACGATAGAATAAAAAGCAAATGGAAAGTTGAAATAAGACCGTTTCTTCTTGCAAGGTATCCTGTAACTATGGATCTATACTATGCTATTACAAATAAGTCATCCAATTCTTTTGATGGAGATCTAAAACCATTTGTGAATATTTCTTGGAATGATGCAATTTCTTTTTGTAATCTACTTTCACAGAAAGCTGGACTGAAAGAGTGTTATTCTATAAGTAATGATGGTGAAAACATTATTTGTAATTGGGAATCTGACGGTTATCGACTTCCTTCAGAAGCAGAGTGGCAATATGCATGTAAAGCAGGGACTACTGGTTATAGATATGGAGAGCTTGATAAGATTGCCTGGTACAATGAAAATTCAGGGGGCAAAATCCATGAAGTAGGAAGAAAGGAACCGAATGCATGGGGTCTATATGATATGTTAGGGAATGTTTGGGAGTGGTGCTTTGATTTATATGATGAACAAGTGTACGGATCTTACCGAATTTTCCGAGGAGGTAGCTGGGCTGAAGAGGCCAGGGGGTGTGGGGCTTCGTGTCGTCGTCGTAGCCATCTGACATTTTGCATTGACGACCTTGGATTCCGTCTTGCTCGGTCTTTTTAGCGCCTACAAACAAGCGGTTTTTCGGGTTTTACAGCTTAACGAACGGAGAGCTAAGGTTAAATAAAAAAGCCTGTATCGAAAATTACTTAGTAATCGAAGGTGCAGGCTTTCATTTGTAATATTTGTTAATATTTGTATATATTTAATTTTAAATGCGGGCTTTTTCTTGCAAAAAACACAATTGTTTCTTAATGTAATAGTGTAGAAGGATAAACAAGGAAGGATTTAACGAATATGATACATATTTTATTAGCGGATGATGACGGGCATATTAGAGAATTATTACATTACCACTTACAAAAGGAAGGCTATAAAGTTTTTGAAGCTGAGGATGGAAAGGTAGCGCAATCCATATTAGAAAAAGAAAATATTCACCTGGCCGTTGTCGATATCATGATGCCATTTATTGACGGATATACTTTGTGCGAAGAAATTAGAAAGTATCATGATATACCTGTTATTTTATTAACTGCTAAAGATCAATTGGTGGATAAAGAAAAAGGATTTATTTCAGGAACAGATGATTATATTGTAAAGCCATTCGAACCAGCGGAAGTTATTTTCCGTATGAAAGCTTTACTTCGTCGTTATCAAATGCTGAGTGCGGACGTTATCACGCTTCACGGAACAATGATTGATAGAAAAAGCTTTGAGGTAAAATGTAATGACCAAACGATTTTACTTCCTTTAAAGGAATTTGAATTGTTATCACAACTTGCAGGGTATCCTGGAAGAACGTTTTCAAGAGAAGAGTTGATTGAACTTGTTTGGGGGATGGACTTTGAAGGAGATGAACGGACAGTCGATGTTCATATTAAACGTCTTCGAGATCGTTTTTCAAAACGAACAGATGATTTTCAAATTAAAACGGTACGTGGACTTGGTTATAAGTTGGAGCTGAAATAAGATGAAGTCACTTTATTCTAGATTTGCATTGATTACGATTGGGATTATGCTTCTTAGTAGCATCATTGGTTTTTTATTAACCAATGTTTATTATCAAGTGAAATTAAAACCGTATAATAGTGAAAAGATTTTACGTTACGCTGAGGAAGTAAAACATTTATATGAAAAACAGACTGAGGAAAATAAGGATGAGTATTTACATTCTATTGCGAAATTAGGTTATGAGATTTATGTAGTAGATGATCAAAAACAGGGGAAACGAATTGGAAATGCTTTTCGGACTATAAAGATTAGTGATGCTACCATTGACAAAGTCTTACAAGGGAAAACATACAATGGTGTTTCTACCTATCCAACTCGTCTATTTATAACAGGCTTTTTTGATAATGAATTAATTAATAGCGTAGGGGTTCCGCTGAAACATGGTGATAAGCAATATGCCTTATTTATTCGTCCTGATATTCAGCAACAATTCGGCGAAATGAGGATTTTCTTAGCGGTATTGCTTGGATTTATTGTTGTATTAAGTATCGTTTTTATTGCAATCGCAGCGCGGTATATCGTTCGTCCGATTCGCATATTTACAAAAGCGACGCAAAAAATTGCGAATGGTGAATATGATATTGAATTAGAAGAAGGGCGAAAAGATGAGATTGGAACATTATCTACGAGTTTTAAAAAAATGACAAAAAGTATAAAAGAGTTAGATCAAATGAGACAAGAGTTCGTTTCTAACGTGTCTCATGAATTTCAATCTCCACTTTCCTCGATTCAAGGTTTTTCTAAAACTCTACAGTCAGAAAAGATGACAGAAGATGAAAGAAAACGTTATTTACAAATTATTGAGGGTGAAAGTAAGCGGATGTCTAGTTTATGTAAGCAGTTACTTACGCTTGCTTCTTTAGATAAAGAGGAAAAGGTTCTTCAAATAAAAGAATTTGATGTGCACAAACAAATGAAAGATGTCATTTTTATGTTGGAATGGAAATGGCGTGAAAAAGACATAGCGGTTGAATTTGACGTACCTAGCATAAATGTAAGAGGCGATGAAAATTTACTTCATCAAGTTTGGACAAATATCTTTACAAATAGTATTAAGTTTACAGATAGTGGTGGAACGATTGGATTTGCTGTAGAAGAATTAGAAGCGAGTGTAGTGATTTCAATTTCAGATAGCGGGATTGGTATGGAGCAAGAAGAAGTAGAGCGGATTTTTGATCGGTTTTATAAGGTGGATACAGCGAGGGCTCGTAATGTGGAAGGAAGTGGCTTAGGCTTATCCATTGTGCAAAAAATTGTTGAATTACACCATGGGAAAGTTTCAGTGGAGAGTATAAGAGGGGAAGGTACGACGTTTCGAATTGAATTACCGAAATGATGAGAAGGACTGATTTGAAGAGGAAATCTTTAAATCAGTCTTTTTTTATAGGATAAAATGATAAAAATGTTGAAAGAAAATATGTAAATCATTTGAGATAGATTGTTGGAAGTAGCTATTTGGAAATGGGTACGTCATTTTCGGTTCTGGTGCAAATATATGAAGAAGAACGCGGATAATAGTAGATTCCTAGTGAAATCGTATTTTATGCTATAAGTCCAAACACTTGGTGGATGAACTCTTTTGGATTTTGGATAGACTGATTCCTTAAATCAATCTGTCCCTTTTTTATACCGATTATGAAAAATGAAAGTGTAAAGTTGTTATTACAACATATTTTCCACTTTCAACTTAGTTGTCATTAGAATGTTTTTCTACAAAATCAAGGATCCTGGCATTAACTTCGTTAGAGAACTCACCATTGATTGCGTGAGATGCATTTTTCCAGTTAACTATATCGATATCTTTAACATATTTTTTCCCAGTTTCAACTGCTTTTACTGAATTGTGCATTGTACTTTTTTCAGCCATTAATGCAAGCACCGGAACATTGATATTTTTTAAGTCTTCTTTACTAAATAGATCAGGCGCTGGCGTTTTAAGTTTATAGTTACGCATACCCGACTCGATTAATTTAGCAATAGGCTCATCGTCATTTGTTTCTGCTCCTCCAGATACATAGCTTAACATCTTTTCTCTTATAAACTTAGGTACAATAGGGACGGAAGCTGGAATAGATGCTAGAATCATCTTTATGGGCATTTGCGCAAATACAAAGACTGGGTCCAATAAACTAGCCGTAGCAATATGCTCTGGATTATATCTGGCCAAATTCATTGTTGTCCAACCGCCAATGGAGACACCTACGATATGCACTTTTTCTAAACCTAATCCTTCAATTACTTCATTTAACCATTCTGCTTGTTGTTTTTGGTTTTCAATCACCTTCGTTTGCACACTCATTCCAGGTTCACCGAGTAAATCTATCGTGTAAACAGGCCTTTTCTCCCTTAGCCCTTCTAAATTGGGTACCCACATTGGAGTAGATGCACCACGTCCAGGGAGTAAGAGTATTGGTTCCTTATGTTTGTTTTCCTCTTTAGTAAAGTAATAAGCACGAATTGTGCCATATTTAGTTTTTATATCTCTCGTATCGTTAGGCTTTGGAAGAAGTGCCATTGATTCATCGTAGGCAATTTGAAAGTCTTCCTTTCCTTTTTCAGATGTAAAGTGACCAATCTTATTATCATCTTTCTTCATTTTAGTTCCTCCTTTCTACAAATATATTGATGAACTTTATCAATATATTCATGGCAATAATCCATTGAAAATTTATCTTCTTTAAGCCAAAACTCTCTTTTAGAAAAAAGAAAAATCTCACGTAAAATTAAACTTATACAAGCTTAGCTTGTTGGGTGTGGGGTGATACCCCTATTACGTAATGATTATTACAATTATGATAGTTGATTAACCACACTTTCTAAAAATTGGTCTACTTTTTCTTTTGATGTATCCGGCGTATGATAACCAATCGTAAATGTAAGTCTTCCATTATAAGAGCTTGCCCCCATTGTAAAGAATGGTGCATACATAATAGGTGATGTCATATACCCGTCCTCAGCTTGAACTTCACCAAACTTAATAGGTTCATCTGCTATCACCCCGAAATTTGTAAGTAACGGCAATGCCATCCCCATCTGTAAAGCCTGTTCGTATTGCTGCTTATACATTTCTTTCACCGCAGATAGCTTTATACCTGCCAGTAGCTCCATTCCTGCTGCTGAAGAAAGACCTGGATTTTGAGATTTTATTTTATCCATTGATTGTTTGACTCGAGCTAGAGTCTGATTAAATGATTCATCATCTTCCATTTTAATCACTGGCATTTCCATACCGGATAAGTTGCAAATAGCACCAGTTGTATGATTAGGAAGATATCGGCGTAAATCAATTGTTAAACCAATCATTTTTTCTGCGGTGCGAGGTTCTGCATACACAGTGAAACGTGATAAAGCTCGGAAGTATGCAGTCATGATTGTATCATTCAAGGTAGCCTGTTGTGCTTTTGTCCATTGGATTAGACGTAGAGTTTGCTCATGGCTCAACCGCTGTACCGCCATTTTTGGGTATATATTTTTGTTCGGTTGAGATGGAAAAGACCATAACGATGCCTGTTGTTCTTGGTTAGGACGATAGGCACTTTTTACGTCTGGTATTCCAGCATATTTGAAAACAGGTGATTGATCACGAAAACTCTCATTCCCCTCACCAAATTCCTTTATAATTTGATCCTTAGATTTTCCCAGGTAAAGTTGAGTATAAATTGCTCCCAGCAAATTAATATATTCCTTGACTCCTGCACCATCTGAACATAGATGGGATAATTTCACAACTAACATATTTGTTGTAGTGCCTCGTAATAATTTTGTTTGAACCATAGGCCCCTGAATACGATCTCCAGATTCCTTAATAAAATCTATTGCCATCATTTCAAGTTCTTGATCATTTCCTTCTGCAAAAAGACAAATAGGTGAGTTAGTACCAGATAAATGTTCCTCCCAGTAAGGAATATCACTTTCTACAAAACGGCTGTTCAAAACCGGCTGCAATTGTAACGTTATCCTTACTGATTGTTCAAGTATTTTCTTTGATATATCTACAGGAAAATAAAGAACTGCATTAATTTGTTGATTTGCAGAATAAAGACCTAATATATAATTCATTCGATCTTGAGGTGTTACTGGATACTTTCTTTGTTCCATAATTTTCTCCCCTTTTTAAGAATATTTTTGGTTATAACCCCGTTCTCCATATGGTTGTAACTTTTCTTCAAGAGCTAATAATTCTTCTTTTCTATTTTTCTAGTATGTCAATCATGAAAGCATCTTTTCCGTACTGGTTCCATTCTTTTTGCAGCTCTTTGTTGGTGGTATACCCATTTCTTTATTGTTATTAACATTTCCTATCTCTTATGAATATAAATGAACATAAATTCATTTCGTTTACACATATATAAACATTTTATAATAACGTTTAGATATTATCAAAAAAACCAAACGAATGGTTCTGTTGCAAAGTTTGAAAAAAGCATAAACAGGTTGGTAAATGAGGAGCAATGTTTAAGAAGTAGCTAGTAATTGTTGAAGTTCATTGTACGTTGAAAAGGCGGAGTCTCTTTGGAGACTTCGCCTTTGTTTATATAGAGCATGAATGGTTTCAATACCTTTTATCGTACGTGAAGCATGACGAAGATTTTGAAATCCTGCTGATTTGGCAAAACGTCTCTTTACATGCCTATGATCCTGTTCAATAAGATTGTTTAAATGCTTGATTGTACAATGGATTGTAGTTTGATAAAATCCTTGTTTTCTTAATTTGTTAAATGCGCAAAGTAATGCCGGCGTTTTGTCTGTAGTGAGAACAGTTGGTTCTCCAAAATGTTTTACTAATCTTTTCATGAAGGCATAGGCAACTTTTTAAAAGTGTTCATTATCTAGGGGACAGCTAAACGGGAGGGCAAATAAAGTGAATTTGTAATGTAAGTAGAAGATTGCGTTTTTTACTCATGCTTCTTTATATATTGAAGAATAAAATTAATATATCAATAAATTGAAAGGAGCAAATAGGATGAATATATTATTATCCGCAAAAAATGTTACAAAAATTTACAATAAGAATCAATTGCCTGGGCTGAATAAAGTATCTTTTGATATTGAATCAGGTGAATTTATTGGTATTATGGGTGCTTCAGGATCTGGAAAGACAACTTTATTAAATATACTATCAACTATTGATACACCGACAGATGGAGATGTTTTGATAAATGGTGTCAATATTAAAACACTTAATGATAACAAAACGGCGGATTTTAGGAAGGATCATTTAGGCTTTATTTTTCAAGAGTATTTTTTACTTGATAGTTTAACGGTGCAGGAAAATATTGCTGTGCCACTTACTCTGTTAAACAAATCTCCAAACGAAATCGAATCGACTATAGAAAGTTTAGCAAAGCGTTTTGGCATATTCGCACAATTATCAAAGTACCCTAGTCAACTTTCTGGAGGACAAAAACAGAGGGTTGCGGCAGCAAGAGCGATTGCGAAACAGCCAAGTATATTATTTGCAGATGAACCAACTGGCGCGTTAGATTCAAACTCTGCAACAGAGCTACTTCAAAAATTAAGAGAGGTTAATGAGGACCTTCATACAACAATTTTAATGGTAACCCATGACGCTTATGCAGCAAGTTTTTCAAGTAGAATCTTAATATTTAAGGATGGGAATATTTTGAAAGAATTAAAAAGAAACGAAAAGGGTAGAAAAGAATTTTTTGAAGAGATATTAAAGGAAATCTCAAAAATTGATGAAAATCGATATAACTAAGAGTGTGAGAGGAAGGCATGACTGTGGGATTATTAACAATAGCAACAAAGAATCTGAAGAATAACTTTTCCTTCTATTCGTTCTATTTCTTTTTCCATGAACGATATTATCATGGAAAAGATTTCGTCTGATGGTAGAGTAGAAACAATGTCGAGAACGGTGGCAATCTTCGTTATGGCATTTGTACTATTCTATATGTCATACTCCAATACTTTCTTTATGAAAAAAAGAATGAAAGAACTGGGGATTTATTCGCTCTTGGGGTATCGAAAGTCAACCATGGTAAAATTATTAACCTTTGAAAATATTATAATTTGTTTTACTGCTCTAATTGTAGGTATCGTGCTGGGTGCTGTTGCTCATAAAGGAATTATTGAGGTGATAATCAAAGTACTAAAATTAAACATTCATACTTCTGAAGTGCCATTAATTAATCTTGATTCGGTACTATTCACTTTTATTTTTATATTTGCTGTTTTGACTGTCTTATTCTTATCAAACTGGATAATCCTTCGAAAAAGTTCCTTACTTACTTTGGTACGTATGGAGAAAAAGGAAGAAAAGCAGATGAAAGTTAGTACAGCTTTATCCCTATTAGGACTATTCTTGATTTTGGTAGGCTATTTCTTAGCTATTGATATTATAAGAGGAACCGAATCATTGTGGAAAACGATAGGGTTTTCACCAATCGCACTTTTAACAATGTTAAGTGTGGTATTAGGGACAATCTTCTTTATTCACTCCTTTTTACCTTTTGCTATTCAAAAATTGAAGAAAAAGAAAAAATGGTTTTATAAGGAATCGAATATTATTATCATTCCAAACTTTATATTTAAAATCCGTTCGAAGGCAAAGACTTTAATTTTGTTAACTTTATTAGCTGCAGGAACTTTGGCTATATTTGGATCCATTATACTGACGCTTTACTATCCAGTTGCTGCTACAGAACGTATCGTACCGTCAGCTATTGAATTCCCGTTAGAAGATAAAGAATTGACTAATAAAGCAATTAAAGTTGTACAAGATACTGTCGGAAAAGAAAACATGAAATACAAAGAAACGACTATTATTCAGGGAACATCCTCTTCTGGAAATTTGCCTGAAGAATATAGTGTAAAGAAAGAACATGGATTTGATCTAATCTCTGAGTCGGATTACAGGGATTTAATAAATTTTCAAGGGAAAAATGTAGAATTTGAGAATTTAGCTAAACATGAAAGTATTTTAGTGAAATATAGGCCTGAAAAAGAAAAGTTAGATAAAGAGAATACATATACTTTGAACTTAACATCTACAAAGAGTGTGGATGTAAAAGTGAAAGAGACCACATTACTTAACCCAATTGGATTTGCGAATAGTGTAGGAACCCTTATTATTTCTGACAAACTTTACAAAGAAATAAAAGCATTAGGGCTTCCAGAAAAGACTATGTTGAGCATTAACGGAACAGATATGAGAGATAACAAAGAAGTTTATGAAAACTTAGCTCCACTATTTAAAGATAATATCTATTTTACAAGTAGTTATCAAAAAAATGATTACATTATCCAGCAGAATAGCTCAACATTCCTGCTCATTAGCTTTGTCACTATCATCTTTTTTATTGCAACAGGTAGCATACTCTATTTCCATAATCTTTCGAGTATAATGTCAAATGAAAATGAATTTAAAATTTTACAAAGAATGGGATATAACAAGAAAAAGATAAAAAGGATAATAAGAAAAGAAATCTTTACGTTATTTAACATCCCTTATATATTAGGGGCAGCGCATAGTATTTTTGCACTGGTGGCATACAAAACTGCTTTAATGGACGATTTATTAGGAAAAGGTAGTGCCTTTATATTACCTATTCTTTTTGCATTAATTATTTTTACTGTGGTTTATATCATTTATTATTTGTTAACAAAAAGAGCATGCTATAAAATTATATTTAACGATAAAAAGTAAAAATTTACAGATAAAGCTGATGATAATAAACAAACATCAGCTTTATCTGTATGTAATCTAGTAAAGGTAAGTGAGTCTATGAAAAAATACTATGAGCAAAAACAAATCTTTATTTTAATGAATCAACTTTGTATGATTATTTTTTTATGCTATGAATTTTTGCAAGGTAATATTGGAGGCACAGCAAAGTTACTTCCACTAACGCTTATAACGATAATGGTCATATATGGAGCATACATTAGTTTTGTAAACATAAAAGAAAATAACACGTTATCAAAATTCTCCAAATTGCTATTTTTTGCTTCATGGCAATTTTTACTTACGCTTAACGGGAGTCAAATTTCTTATACACTAAGTATACTACTTAGTGTAGTGATTCTATATAAGACAGTACAATTTTTACTTTTGTTCTTTTTCCAAGATTCTATTTATGCTTATAAAAAAGAAACAGACTGGATTTTAAAGATTACATGTGTATTAACATTGGTTGCGAAATTGATAAACGATAAAATATTTGCCGCTCTATTTTCATGTCAATGGATTTTTAGTTTTATTTGTATTATTTTTCTATTTTTGAAAAATCGAAAACGAATTAAATTTATCTTCAAAAGCGAAAAAAAGCAGTTATTTAAATCTGTTGCTATTCTTATCGCTCTCTTTATTCTATATGCTATGTTGTTTGCAGGAAGCCCCGAATATTTAAGTAATTTAGGGTGGTATATCGTGATCCTGCTACCCTTATTTAGTATTCATGCGATTGCTTTTAAAAGCCATACATTTATGAAGCAATATTTTCTTTTAAAGGAAGGTAAAATGGTATTCATGTTTTTATGTTTTATTGTTTTTATTAGTTCGCTTGGGCTGTTGTTTAAATTTAATATGATTACCTATTTTGTCATTATACATACGATTTTTTGGTTTGTTCTTCTTTATTTCACATTATTATTTCAAGACATAAAAAATACGATCTTAAATGTGGATGCAGAAGAACCCAAAACCTTGCCAGAAAGCTCTTACGTTCACAATCTTTTGCAGATAGCTAAAGAGGAGAAGTTGAAAAGTGATTTTTCTGATTATCTGCATGATGAAATATTACAAGATATATTAGCAGTTAAAAATATGATGAATAAATCTAATAAAGAAGAAATTCATGAAATGATAGTAAAAACGCTAGATGACTTAAACCAGTCTATACGTGTACAAATGCAAGAATACCACCCAACGTTATTAAAGACACTCACATTAAAAAAGAATTATAGTAATCTGCTTGAGATGATACAGCAAAAATACAGAATGAAAAATATTGATATATCTTTTAATTGTAATGATAATTTATTCTTAGTTGAACCTTATAATCTTGTTATATATCGAATTATAAAAGAATTAGTAACAAATGTGTTCAAACATTCTAAATGTTCTAAGTTAGTTTTGAGTTTGGCACAAGAAAATAACGAAATATTATAGTAAAAGATAATGGTATAGGTCAAATGGGTATGGGAAATGAAAAGCATATTCCTAATGACCATAGAGGGTTGAATTCTATCAAAGAACGACTGTTTTTGTTAAACGGTAACATGACAATTTCAGAATGTAATCCTTCTGGTTTATGTATTGTTATTTTTATTCCTATGAAAGGAGATGATTCCTATCAATATTTTATTAATAGATGACCATGCTTTGTTCTCCAAAAGTTTGGAGATAGCTTTAGAAGATTATCCTGAGATAGATCAATTCTATTCATTACAAAATGTTGAAAATGTCATTACAATCATTAATGAGTTTAAGCAAGATATTATTTTAGTATATATATATTTAAGCAATATTAGTAGCGAAGATGGTTTAGAAATAGCAAAAACTATTTTAGATAGTAAATGTGACACGAAAATAGCTATATTAACAGGTTATGATTTGCCTGTTTATCGATATGAAGCTCAAAAAATTGGTGTAAGTGGCTTTATTAATAAAAATATTATGCCAGATAAGTTGTTGGAAATTTTAATTAAAATTAACGAAGGTATTTGTTATTTTCCAATGTCTATGGACTATGTTGAAGAATTAACCGATAGTGAGAAACAAATTTTACAGTTACTATGTGGTGGATATAAGCGTAAAGAAATTGCTACTATGTTATATGCTAGTGAACGCACAATTTCAAACCATATTCAACATATGTTTGATAAATTGGATGTTTCATCTTCATTAGAAGCTGTAACAAAAGGAATACAATTAGGATATATTCAACCTCATTATAGAAATCGTTAATGAAACTATGGGCTTGAATCCAATACATTTCATTCAATGGTAATTTTTTGATTGTAATCTTTTGTTCATATTCCGTTCATATTTCTTTTTTAAGATGAGTACATAGAAAGAAATAGGAAGGAGCGAGCGAAATGTTTTTAGCTCTGCGTGAATTAAAACAATCAAAATTAAGATATGGATTAATCGGGCTCATCATGATTTTATTATCATTTTTAGTTCTTGTGATTTCTGGATTAGCAAATGGTTTATCGTATGATAATGCATCATCAATTCAAAATATGGATGCAACAAAATTTGTATTAGCAGATGATGCAGAAAATAAATTACTCCGTTCACAAATAAAGAAAGAAGATGTGGATGATGTAGTAGGGCAAGTAGATGCAAAAGATGCTGTGCCATTTCATGTGAAGGTTTCTACGTATGAAAAGAAGGATAGTTCAAAAAAGGTTGATATTGCAATTTTTGCAAGTGAACGTGACACGTTCTTGGAACCAAAGATTGTGAAAGGGAATGCATTAGGAACAGCACAAGATGAAATGGTTGCTGACGAATCGATTAAAGAAAAAGGCATAGATATTGGCGATACAATTATCGATCCAGTTTCGAAAAAGGAATTCAAAATCGTTGGCTTTACGAAAGATCAAATGTTTAGTCACACACCTGTTGTTTATGTGAATCAAGATGTATGGGGACAAATTGCGCAGCCAAATCAAAAGGATTATAGCGCAATTGCACTTCGTACTGATAAAGAAGTGAAAAATGCACATGTGATAGAGAAAAAAGAAGTTCTTCAAAGTATTCCAGGGTATAAAGAAGAACAAGGAACATTAACAATGATTATTGCGTTCTTGCTTGTGATTGCTGCTTTATTAATCGGTGTGTTCTTCTATGTCATTACATTACAAAAAACGCAGCAATTAGGTGTATTAAAAGCAATTGGAACGAAAAATTCTTATTTAGCAAATACTTTAGTTGTGCAAGCATTATTCTTATCTGTTGTCGCAATGGTGATAAGCATTGTATTAGTAGAAGGATTGCAAAAGATTTTGCCAGAAAGCATGCCATTTTTATTAACAACGACAATGATTGGCCAATATACAGGAATCTTTATTGTCATTAGTATTCTAGGAACACTTATTTCCTTATATCAAGTGTTAAAAGTTGATGCACTAGAAGCAATTGGAGGTGGCATGTAATGACTTCATTATTAAAATTAGAGGAAGTAAGTAAAGTGTACGGAGAAGGAAATACAGAAGTAACTGCTCTACATCCAATTTCACTTGATGTGATGGCGGGAGAGTTTATCGGTATTGTTGGTCCCTCTGGATCAGGGAAAAGTACTTTGTTATCAATTGCTGGTGCGTTATTATCACCATCAAAAGGAAACATTTACATTCGTGAACAAAATATTACGCGTTTATCAGAAAAGGAAATGACAGATATTCGTTTAAGAAAAATCGGGTTCATTTTTCAGTTTGCAAATCTTGTTCCCTATTTAAATGTAAAAGAACAATTACTCTACATTGCAAAATTAAAGAAAGAAGACCGAAAAGAATCCGAAAAGCGAGTGGATCATTTGTTAGCTGCATTTGGATTATCTCAAAGAAAAAATCATTATCCAAATCAATTATCTGGCGGAGAAAAACAAAGGGTTGCAATTGCTCGTGCTTTCATGAATAATCCAGATTTAATATTAGCGGATGAACCAACAGCAAGCCTTGATTCAAAACGTGGGCGCGAAGTTGTCGAAAGGATGAAACGAGAAGTAAAAGAAAGTCAAAAAGCAGCGATTATGATTACACATGACGAAAGAATGCTGGATGTATGTGATCGTATCTTAACATTACGTGACGGAAAGTTAGTATAAGTATGATAAGAAAAAGCACAGGGTGGATTCCTGTGCTTTTTCATTTATTTTATTTTAAATGTTATAATAACTTCATTATTCTGATATTTAAATGGTAGGAGGGGAAAATGTGGAAAAGAAAATCATACATCTTGAAGGACTTATTGTTTTAGTCGCAAGCATATATATGTATTCATTCTGTGATTTTAGTTGGTTTATATTTTTCTTACTGCTTTTAACGCCGGATGTTTCAATGCTTGCATATCTTATCAATAATCGTATTGGAGCACAGGTTTACAATCTATTTCATACCTACATAGTATCAATATTCCTTATTTTGATAGGCGTATTTCTAAAATCAGATGCTACCCTTATGATTGGTTTAATTTGGACTGCTCATATCGGGATGGATCGTCTGTTCGGATATGGTCTTAAATATAAAACAGATTTTAAGGATACGCATATTCAGAAGTTATAGGATATAGTAATGGAATATTCTATAGAAGTAACAAAAGAATGGCATACTTATAATCCGGTAACACCTCCGAAATTTGAAGGGAATCAAACGGTATATGTACGTCTAAAGAGGAAATGAATTTGCAACCTGAGTTAACGCAGATGGTGCGGTTCTCGGTTGATAAATAATTCAGAAAAGTTGTATAAAAATTATGGATATATGTTCTAGATAAAAGAGATTTACCGATGGGAAAATCTCTTTTATCGTATTGGCCTTAATAAAACGATAATTCGTGTCATTGCCGCATTTGCAGTGTCAATTTTTATTTTACCTTTTACAAAATTGAATAACCGGTGTTGAGATGAATGCTGTAGTAGGTGGTATACAGGTGTTAGTGGCTTTATTTGTTGTCTTTGTATTTATGCGGAACAAAAAAATAAAAAGTAAATACAAACTCAAAAATGGTATAATCTTATTATGAGGCTCTGCCTAAGACAGATACAGCAGGCATTGGGGTACAAAGGGTGTGTTGTTCTCCAGTGGATGTCAATGAGCACAAGAGCGGTTTTGTTCTTGTATTGATTAACATTGGCTGTAATGAATGCCTCGATTACTGTATAAGTGAGAAATGATGTTTGCATGTAGAGATTTAATAAAGCTAGATCACCCCGTTTTAGCTTGAAGACATGATTTGTATGTTGAAAGGAGAAGAACCATGATAATGACTTTGAAGCTTAGTGACGCCCTCTACGGTGAATTTGAGGTGGATGGTGTCTTGTTAGAACTTATTTGCAGTGAGCCAGTTCAACGATTAAAAGGAATTTATCAAGGTGGAGCTAGCTATCTTGTAAATTCAAATTGGAACAACACGCGATACGACCATTCAATTGGCACGATGATGCTTGTGAACAAACTCGGAGGCTCATTGGAAGAGCAAGTGGCCGCTTTATTGCATGATGTTTCGCACACGGCATTTTCCCATGTTATTGATTATGTCTTAGGGCATAAAGAAGAGAATTATCATGAAACGATTTATGAACAGATAGTTGCTCGATCATCAATTCCTGATATATTGGCGAAGGCTGGGTTAGACTGGAAGAGCATCTTGCTTGATGAGAGCCAATGGACTTTATTGGAACAACCAGCCCCACAATTATGCGCGGATCGTGTTGATTATACATTGCGTGATTTATACGCCTATGGTCATATAACACTACAGGAAGCACATTTCTTTTTAGAACAACTTGTGGCTTTGGACGGAAAAATGGTTTGCAGTGATCAATCAGCGGCGGAGTGGTTTGTGAGTACGTATTATAAAGAAGTCATTGGGCTTTTTATGGACCCGCTTAATATGTTTGGGAATGATCAGCTTGCCAAAACATTAAGGCTTGCTTTGCAAAAAGATGTGTTGTCTATAGAAGATTTTTTGAAAGAAGATGAGGATGTTGTTCGCTTGTTAAAGGACTCTGGAGATAGCAGAATAGCAGCTATGCTATATACGCTTTTTAACAGCAAAGTAGAGAAGGGAACCCAGTCTTGTTATGACGTCCATCAAACAACAAAACAGCGCCTGATTGACCCACTTGTTATCGTTTTAGGTCAACTTGTTCCCGTATCCAACTTGTCGACTAGTGTTAAAATGATGACGGAACAAGCGAAGCAAACAATAGAAAAAGGCGTATATATAAAAGTTTGCTCCTAGTGATGAGTGAATCAAATAACAGCTGATAACTTAAATAAACATTTCGCTGTTTCAAGATTAAACAGTGAAGTGTTTATTTTTATTATTTGAGAATTTTTAAAGCAACAAAAAGAGGAACTATTGTAAATTTGAAATAAAATTCACAAATATAGTAACATTATTTCACAACGACAATCACAACAGGGTGTTTATAAAGGAATTAGTTAAATGTCAGATAAAATAATGGTTTTTTAAAAATTCGAGTCGCTTTACTAAGATGAATCAAGTATACTGAAAAATGTTTCCTGCAAATAATCTATTTCGAAAAGACATTGAAGTTGTTCTTACTACATAAAGTTTCTTTCATTGAAAGTGTAAAGTTTATAATCAGTAAGCAGAGCATGTTAGGATACGTTAATTACATGTATGAAGCTTGAATAGAGAATACAGAAGGAGAGTTAGTATGAATTTAGCCAAATTTCCTAGAAAAAAATATACAGAATCATATACGCCAATTGAAAAATTAAATCACTTTTCTGAAGTCCTAGGAGGACCTTCTATTTATTTTAAACGAGATGATTTACTTGGTTTAACAGCTGGTGGAAATAAAACAAGAAAATTAGAATTCCTTGTGGCGGATGCACAGGCGAAAGGTGCAGATACGTTAATTACTGCTGGCGGTATTCAGTCCAATCATTGCCGATTAACATTAGCAGCTGCGGTAAAAGAGAAGATGAAATGCATTCTTGTATTAGAAGAAGGACTTGAACCAGAAGAAAAACCAGACTTTAATGGGAATTACTTCTTATATCATTTATTAGGTGCTGAAAATGTAATCGTTGTGCCAAACGGAACTGACCTTATGGATGAGATGCAAAAAGTGGCCAAAGAAGTAACTGAAAAAGGGCATACACCATACGTCATTCCAGTTGGAGGATCCAATCCTACCGGTGCAATGGGATATATTGCATGTGCAGAGGAAATTATGGCTCAATCGTTTGAGCAAGGGATAGATTTCAATACGGTTGTTTGTGTAAGTGGCAGCGGGGGCATGCATGCTGGTTTGATCACTGGATTTTATGGAAGACAAACAGGGATTCCGGTAATTGGAATGAATGTGAGCCGCGGGAAAGCTGAACAAGAAGAAAAGGTATGTAAGCTTGTGCAAGAAACTTCAGCGCATGTTGGTATTCTAAACAGTATTCCGCGTGAGGCCGTGACATGTTTTGATGAATACGTTGGACCAGGATACGCTTTACCAACACCTGAAATGGTAGAAGCTGTTCAGCTTTTAGCAAAAACAGAAGGGGTTTTACTGGATCCAGTATATACAGGGAAAGCAGTAGCTGGACTGATCGACCTAATTCGAAAAGGTACATTTAAGAAAGAAGATAACATTCTATTTGTACATTCAGGTGGTTCTCCGGCGTTATATGCGAATACATCACTATTTTCCTAATATGTAAGAAAATCAGCACCAAAATAAGTGGTGCTGATTTTTTATGTAAGCTTTACTTGTCTGTCTTAATTAGCTATAAAGAACAAATTGCTCATCTAACCAGTTTACTATTTTTTCAATCATTGGAATACTTATAGAATGATTGATATTTTGGTATAGCATAAATGTAATGTTAGCTGTTGTATCTTGATGGTGTGATTGTACTTTTTCATAAAATGTTTGTTGTCCAAGAGGCGAGACAACAGCATCACTTGCCCCGTGTAATAATAGTATAGGTCGATTATGAATGCGTTCGATAAATTGAATAGGATCCATTTTTCTAATCATATGAATTACATTGGCGATATTTGAGCCTTGCTTTTGAAAAATCTCTTCAGAAGTTATCCAAGCTCCTGAACCATTTATATTAATAAGTGCATCAATTTTTGAATCTTTGATAAAAGCTCCTGAGGATATGAATCCACCCATTGAACTTCCGAGAACTACAATTTTATGACCTAAGCAGTATTCACTCTCATAGATACTAGTAAATAAATCATTTATATCATGTTTAGCAGTATGCAAAATGGTTTTCCAGAAATATTGTTCCATTATCGGTTTAGAAAAATGATTTTCTAAAGCTGTCCGTGAATCGTGATAAATAATTTCTGGAATAATTACGGTATATCCAAAGTTAGTTAAGATGGTACCTAAAAAGATTTGATGATAAATGCTAGATCCCCATCCATGATAGAAAACGATTGTTATTTTTTTATTCTGTTGTGTGGGCTGTAATAAGAGACCGTGTATGTTTCCTAGTTGAATGTCTGTTTGATTCAATGTATCGGTTCACCTCCATAAATAAATAAGTGAGGGAATGAATGCCCTTACTGATAAAAGCTTTACCTTATCACTCCGTCTCAAAAAACTCAATCCATTCTCCATCAGGGCCAGAGAAGAAAATGTAACGTGTTCCATCAGGTAATGTTTCAATTTCCTCTGTTAATAAAAAAGTTACTCTTAACTTCTTCAGTCTTTCAATTTCATCTTCTAGAGAGTCTACTTTAAAGCAAATATGATGCACTTTTCCTTCTGCTGGAAGAGAAGGATTATAGCCTTCAATTAATTCAAGAATTGTTTCTTGTGATTCTTCTACACCTAAAAAAGCAAGCTTTAAGTTTGGGTCTGGATGTCCCATACGTTTGATAAGCTTTAGTCCAATTACTTCTTCATAAAAGGAAAGGGACGTTTCTAAGTTTGCAACCATGATTCCGACATGTTCGATTCTTCTTACTGGCATGTTGCTTCCTTCATCCCATAAATTGCATATGCATCATAATATTGAAAATTAAGAAAATAAGCAAGATAAAAACCTTACAAATTTTCTAGTGTTCTATGATATAGTGAGAAAGTATGTTTGGAGAGAAGGAAGGAGACATTAGTATGAATACAACTTCGCAAGCTCCTTCATTAACGGAAACGATGAAAGAGTGGCATCAGGCGTTAGCATATGAAATTAAACATTGGAAAACGATAGGCGGCAGTAAATTATCGATTATAAATGGCCGTTTTTTATATACAGATTATGAGAGTACGGTGTATGTATTTCAGCTTATTTCGGAAGTAAGCTTACCTGATGGTACACCCATTCGGATTGAATTTGATGGTGAGGAAGCAACAGGAGAAGTGCTATCTGTACATGGATTAGAAATCGAACTGAAATTAAATGATTATATACAAGGCGAAATAAGAGAAGCGATTTTATATAGTGAACCATGGCAGTTATTAGAGCAATTGCAAGAGCGATTGAAAGAAATACGAAAAGATAAACAAAAACGTCAACGCGTAAAGCGTCTTTTAGATGGAAAAAGTACGCCAAAGCATATAGAAAAGATGAAAAATCCGAAGAATGAACTTGCATATCGTTCTTTTTATAATAGGGCGACGTATGTTTGGGGACCGCCTGGAACAGGAAAATCTTATAATTTATCACGTATTATCTCGGCGCACTATCAAAAAGGAAAATCAGTACTTGTACTTGCTCATAGTAATGCAGCGGTTGATGTATTAATGAGTGAGGTTACAAAGCAAATAGAAAAAAAAGAAAAATGGACACCAGGGGAAATCGTCCGGTATGGATTTAGTCAACATGAACATATACGTAATCATGAAACGTTGCTTGCTTCTAGATTAGTGGAAACAACGAATGGCTCATGGGGAGAAGAAAAGCTTTATTTAGAAGAAATGCGTCAAGATCTTCGTCAAAAAATCTTATCTTATAAGGCAACTGCTTCTGATAAAAAGCGTATGCAAGAAATTGAAGGAGATCTTAGAAAACAAAGAGCGAAAATTAAAGAAGTAGAAAGAGAATATATTGAAAATGCAAAGGTAATAGGTGCGACACTATCTAAGTGTGCAATTGATTCTCTTATTTATGAACGAACATTTGACTTAGTTGTTGTAGATGAAGTGAGTATGGCATATGTGCCACAAATCGCATTAGCTGCTTCTCTTGGTAAGCGAATTGTCGTTTGTGGTGATTTTTTACAGTTGCCACCAATTGCGATGGCAAATCATGAGCTTGTTAGAAAGTGGTTAGGAGAAGATATGTTTTATCATGCAGGGATTGTCCAATCCGTAAACAAGTGCGAGACACATCCGAATCTATTTATGCTGCAAGAACAAAGACGTATGCATGCGGATATATCTAAATTTACAAACTCATTTATTTATAAGAATAGAGTGTTCGACCATCCTTCTGTTTCGGCAAGACAAGAATTAGCGAAATTACAGCCGTTTGCAAACGAAGCGACAGCTCTGTTTGATACAAGTTTAATGGGAGCTTACTCTTTAAAAGATGCCGCTTCTGGTTCTCGTTTTAATATTATGTCCGGTTTAGTTGCAATGCAGATGATTTTAATTGGATTATTAGATGGCGTTCAATCGATTGGAGTTGTAACGCCATATCGCGCGCAGTCCCGTTTCTTATCAACATGTATAAGAGAAATATTGCAAAAAACAAAGTATCGAAATACACCTATTCTAGCAGCGACGGTTCATAAATTTCAAGGATCTGAACGCGATATGATGATTTTTGATACAGTAGATAGTTATCCGCAGGAACGTCCTGGCGTGTTATTCTTTGATCATAAGAATCATCGTCTTGTAAATGTTGCGGTAACGAGAGCAAGAGGAAAGCTCATTCAGTTATCGGACTGTCAATATATGCGGAAAAATCTTTCTAGAAAACAAGCGTTATCTCACTTAACTTCTCACATAGAAAGACACGGAAATGTATATGATCGTACAACATCACGTCCATTGTTAGAACGAAAAATTACAAAACGCTTGAGATGGTTTATGCAAATGAATTTGGAAGAGACGAAAACATTATTAAAAGACATTCTGTCAGCAAAACAAAAAATTATTATTTCGCTCCCAAGTACAAGACAAGTAGATAAAAGGGTATGGCAAGCGTTAATGCGTACAACAGCGCAGGTAACAATCTATAGCGATGGACCAATTCCATTAAAAAATGTGAGAGTACAAAGGCAAAATAAATCACTCCCATTTGTATGTATTGATGATGAGATCTTTTGGGTAGGTGCTCCGTTAACATCGCAAATGATGTTTGAAGGAAGTCCAGAATTCCCTTATATATGTGCAAGAATGCAGGCGCCTGAAACGATTGGCGTTTTAAAAGGATTTTTAGATATTCGTTAAAATCAGATCGGAATTCCTTGACATTTACTCGGAATAAAACTAGAATGAAAATAATTTAATATAATTTTATGAAAATAAAAACGATTTTCTTATCACGAGAGGTGGAGGGACTGGCCCTATGAAACCTCGGCAGCGGATTCAATATGAATACTGTGCCAATTCCAGCAAGTGAAAGACTTGAAAGATAAGAAAGAAGGCCATTTTTGAATCTGTATGTTCAAGCCTCTTTCTATCTTTTAGAAAGAGGCTTTTTTATGTGCAAATTTAAAGGAGGAATGGGAAATGGGAACAAAACAAGTAACGTCACACCGAAATAGTATTACGGAAAGTATAGAAAGAAATAGAGAAAAATACTTAAAAACAAGTCATGATATACATGCGAATCCTGAAATTGGTAATCAAGAATTCTTTGCATCTAGAGCGTTAAGTTTACTTTTAGGAAGTGCAGGATTTCAGCTTCAGCACAATATCGCAGGACATGAAACAGGATTTATTGCACGGAAAAGTTCAGGAAAACAAGGACCGACAATTGCCTTTTTAGCAGAGTATGACGCTTTGCCTGGATTAGGCCATGCGTGTGGTCATAATTTAATTGGTACAATTAGCGTTGCAGCAGCCATTGCATTATCGGAAACAATTGAAGAAATCGGCGGTGAAATCGTTGTATTCGGAACACCAGCAGAAGAAGGTGGGCCGAATGGAAGTGCAAAAGCAAGTTATGTGAAGGCAGGTTTGTTTAACAATATTGATGCAGCACTTATGATTCACCCTAGTGGAAAAACAGCAACAACAAGTCCGTCACTCGCAGTTGATCCACTTGATTTTCATTTTTATGGAAAGTCGGCACATGCGGCTGCTTCACCTGAAGAAGGAATTAATGCATTAGACGCGGTGATTCAGCTTTACAATGGGATTAACGCACTTCGTCAGCAGCTTCCATCAGATGTGAAAATCATGGTGTCATTACTGAGGGTGGTAAGGCACCGAATATTATTCCGGATTACGCATTAGCCCGTTTCTTTATTCGAGCAGCAACACGTAAAAGATGTGTTGAAATAACTGAAAAGGTACGAAATATTGCAAAGGGAGCCGCATTAGCAACAGGGACAACAGTAAAAATCAATCAGTTTCAAAATGAAATTGATGAATTATTAGTGACAAAAACATTTAATGAAGTGATTGCTGAGGAATTAGAAAATCTTGGTGAAGATGTAAATCGTAAAGAGAGACTTGGAATCGGTTCAACAGATGCAGGAAATGTGAGTCAAGTCGTACCAACGGTTCATCCTTATATTAAAATTGGGCCGGATAATTTAGTTGCACATACGAATGAATTTAGAGAAGCAGCTCGTTCGGAACTTGGCGATAAAGCATTAGTTACATCCGCAAAAGCATTAGCGTATGTAGCATATCGATTAATTACAGAAGAAGGAACGCTTGATCAAATTAAGGAGGAGTTTAGAGGGGCGCAGCGAAATCAGTAATGTGATTAGTATTGGAGAAGTAGTTTTCTAGAATTCTATTTAGATAAAAAAGGTTTGGAGAAATCTCTAAGCCTTTTTTAGTTATAAATTGAAATAAATAATGGGAGAAGGATAATATGGATTCTTTGTTATTTGGACTACTGTGAGGAATTATATTTAGTATCATCATGATCGGACTTCAAATTAAATGGAAATTACAATCTATTGAAAAGTTGTTAGAAAAAAATTTAGAGCACAAAAATAATAATTCGGAGGAAATGGATTAAATATATTCTCTATATTTTACTTTGAGAGATGAAAAAGGCTCATTTATGTTATAATTGAACTGTACCCCGAATCGTGGACACTTAAAAAAAGTCCATGCTTCGGGGTTTTTGTGTATCTTTACACTCATT
>NZ_JAEHBX010000279.1:0-353 GCF_016483395.1 Bacillus cereus group sp. N21 | reverse complement strand
CATAATATCAGATAACGCCTCGTTAATCGCACCAGATTCTCCGGAATATTCAAGATTGGATTCGCTAGATGTAACCGTATGTGTAAATTCATGTCCTGCTACGTCAAATGCCTTTACAATAGGATCTCCATATACAAGCATGCTACTATTATTAATATTAGCACTGAATGCATTCTCCCAATTTTTCGGATCATTTGTATCTTCAGAATCCCACCCATGTACAACTGAAACTACTTTTTGTCCCTTATTATCAAAACTATTACGTTCGTATTTATTTTTATAAAAATCATATACCTTTGTTGCTAAGAAATGAGCACTTACCGCTTTTGGATCATTAAATGTTGTTGAAGTGC
>NZ_JAEHBX010000278.1:0-354 GCF_016483395.1 Bacillus cereus group sp. N21 | reverse complement strand
CAAGAACGTAAAAAAATTCATCAGCGACAAGCTGAAGGGATTGCGGTAGCTAAATCTCAAGGAAAACACTTAGGACGGCCTCAGGTGAATCTTTCGACATTAAGCAAACAACAAATAAATATAATAGAAGAAACTCATTCAAAATGGAAGAGTGGAGAAATAACAGCTGTTATGTTTATGGAAATGTTAGAGCTAAAGAAAAACACGTTTTAAAAAATAATGAAAGAATATGAAGAAGCAAATTAGCCTCTCACTTATAGAAAATACTAATTTGTCACTAATTGTAAGAATGCTGAAATCCACCTCACTAAAGCAGTAGCTATTGGGAATTTCGATAGAAGTGAATCAATAGTA
>NZ_JAEHBX010000277.1:0-355 GCF_016483395.1 Bacillus cereus group sp. N21 | reverse complement strand
CGATTGGTGTGGATTGCAATCTCGAACATTTTGCTTGGGCGAATGTAACGAAGGACGGGAATTACAAAGGAAGTGGTTCCCTTCGTTTTTCTATCATGGGTAAATCTACCGGACAAATCACAAAGATAATCGAAGCGGAGGCCGTTCGCTTAGTGGACTTAGCGGAGCGGTATAACAAGACAATTGTCATCGAGAAGTTAGATACAACCCAATCGAAAACAGGGGATCGTTATGGAAATAAGCGAGCAAATCGAATGAAGAGTATGTTCGCTTATGAAAAGATGACAAGTGCAATTCTAGGTCGCGCGGATAAAAGGGGCGTGGCTGTCTTTCAAGTCAATCCCGCTTACACTTC
>NZ_JAEHBX010000276.1:0-356 GCF_016483395.1 Bacillus cereus group sp. N21 | reverse complement strand
AGAAGATGAATTTTGGTATTTTGATATTCGTCAATCTCTAGTATCATTACCATCTGGAATGCAGACCGAATGGATGGATAGCTTAGCACCCTATATAATAGAAGGAAAACTGATACAACGTGTTAATAATAGTGTGTATTTAGATAGTAATACCGTAACAAAGCCGGTAACTCTCACAAGTAACGTGTATAAATCTATAACAAAAATTGTAGAGGAAGCAAACAGTTCCATCGAAGAATTTATTAAAGATGCAATTCGAGATAAAATTAGTCAAAACTCACTTAATCAAAAATAAAAAGGTTCCATTTGAACAAATTTTCCTTTTCTATGCTGATCACACACCTTTTTTAGAGTCA
>NZ_JAEHBX010000275.1:0-358 GCF_016483395.1 Bacillus cereus group sp. N21 | reverse complement strand
GAGAGATCTTCCAAGGTGAATCACCAAGTAGAAACAAAGGAATGTTAAGTGTAACGGAGCCACCAAAAGGTTTTCCTATACCAGAACTTCCTGAAATGCCAAATGAGCATAGTCCGGGATTAAAAGATATGGAGCTTTGAGATTATTATGACCAACCCTTTATAAATGGTTGGTCATAAATCTAAATTAGAAAATCTCTATATGGATTCAAATAAGCTTGGATGTTTTCAAAAAGGAGGGTATTCATTTTGAGTACAGTGCAAAATACACTATCCATTTTTGCTTTAGGTGGGGTTAATGAAATAGGAAAAAACATGTATGCAATACAATATTCAGACGATATTGTGATTATTGATTG
>NZ_JAEHBX010000274.1:0-358 GCF_016483395.1 Bacillus cereus group sp. N21 | reverse complement strand
TATAATTTATAATTAAACTCATTTTCACTATAGTATAAAACGAATAAACAATAATGAATAAAAGGAAACACATTATAACCATAGAAAATGGGAGTTTTTCTATAGTTGTTATTCATTTACTAATAATTAAAGTTTAATTTCTTTATATAACTAGTTTTACATGTATATAAGTTATACTAATAATAAAGTGTAATTCCTTTAGGAGTTGATATATGATGAAATTTGAAATGAATACACTACATAAGGATAGTTTTTTAGAAATTATTGAAAAACAAAAACAAGAATTCGCAAATATAATTGCAATTTGGAATGAAGATATTCTAAAACAAGCGGAGCAAAGAAAAGAAAACAATGAACG
>NZ_JAEHBX010000273.1:0-359 GCF_016483395.1 Bacillus cereus group sp. N21 | reverse complement strand
GTTTCAATTTTATGTCTAAACGGGGTAGCACCACATCGCTATCAAGCTAAGCAAATACCCCAAAACGAGAAAATTGATATCTTCATTTGAAAATGCATAATTTTTTTGTTTTAGGGGCGCTATAAAATTCTTACGTTGATGGATGTATGGGACACCCCATAAAGAAAAAGAACCTGCTCGAATGCAGATTCTTTCCGATAATGATTTATGTAAGTAAGACCCGAAAATATAATACAATGCATCCAAAATGAATTCAAGTATAAAAAGAACCCGATGAAGTTCGGGTCCTTTCAGAAGTGATGATGTTTTCTCTGTTTCAGATAGAGAAAAAATACAAAAATATAATACATCTAAGTATA
>NZ_JAEHBX010000272.1:0-366 GCF_016483395.1 Bacillus cereus group sp. N21 | reverse complement strand
CCTGGTGTCATTCAAGGAAACGGATATGATGATAAACAGATTACTATCCGGCAGATATTGAACCATACAAGTGGTATCGCTGAATACTCAAGGTCAAAAGACTTTGATCTTATGGATACAAAAAAATCGTATACGGCTGAAGAATTAGTAAAGATGGGGATTTCTCTGCCCCCAGGCTTTGCCCCGGGAAAGGGCTGGTCTTATTCAAATACAGGATACGTATTACTGGGTATCCTTATTGAAAAAGTAACCGGAAATAGCTATGCGGAAGAGATTGAAAATCGGATTGTTGAACCACTTGAATTGTCGAATACATTCCTACCTGGCAATTCAAGCGTTATTCCAGGCACCAACCATGCCCGTGGA
>NZ_JAEHBX010000271.1:0-368 GCF_016483395.1 Bacillus cereus group sp. N21 | reverse complement strand
ATATACTATCCATTGATGTAACCGAACTAACAGGGTTAGACGATTTACATAGTCCGTTTGAATGTATAGATGAAGCACAAAAATTATTAGCTGATGTATATGGTGCGGAAAAAAGTTATTTTTTAATTAATGGTTCAACGGTCGGAAATCTAGCAATGATTTTATCTTGCTGCGGTGAGCGTGATATTGTCCTTGTACAAAGAAATTGTCATAAATCAATCATTAATGGATTAAAACTAGCGGGTGCGAATCCAATTTTTCTAGACCCATGGATTGATGAGGCATATAACGTACCAGTAGGAATTGGTGATGAAGTTATTAAAGGGGCAATTAAAAGATATCCTAATGCTAAAGCCCTCATTTTAACG
>NZ_JAEHBX010000270.1:0-370 GCF_016483395.1 Bacillus cereus group sp. N21 | reverse complement strand
CGTTTCATTCCTCATCCATTCAGTAGTGACCCGGGAGCGCGATTATATCGGACAGGAGACTTAGCGAGATACTTGCCAGATGGAAATCTGGAGTATCTTGGACGGATTGATCACCAGGTGAAAATCCGTGGTTTCCGAATTGAGCTCGGGGAAATTGAATCTGCTTTAAACGCGCATGCATCCGTAAAAGAGGCTGTTGTAATTGTTCGTGAGGATCAGCCGGGTGCTAAACGATTGGTGGCATATGTCGTGGGTGATGGGAATGTAGGTGAGTGGAGAGATTATCTCAAGGTGGAACTACCAAGCCATATGGTTCCTTCAGGATTTGTGATGATGGAAGCTATTCCACTAACTGCTAACGGTAAAGTTG
>NZ_JAEHBX010000027.1:0-67617 GCF_016483395.1 Bacillus cereus group sp. N21 | reverse complement strand
GGAATGAGTGTAAAGATACACAAAAACCCCGAAGCATGGACTTTTTTTAAGTGTCCACGATTCGGGGTACAGTTCATAATATACAGTAGCTTGTTTTTTTATTGCCCAATTTCCTTTCTTTTGCTTATTTATTTAAAAGAAAGGAGGGGAAATAGATGGGGGAATGGATATCTATGATCGGTAATGTTGGATTTCCAATTGTTGTGACATTATATTTACTGCATCGTATTGAAAGTAAATTAGATGGTGTAATTGTTGCAATTGAGAAATTACCACAACAGATGACAAGGTATGAAGCTCCACACGAAACAAAATGACAAAAGGCTTTGCTCTCAATGAGCAAAGCCTTTTGTAACAAAGATTATTGCGTCGTATAACCCCCATCAATAACAACTGCTTGGCCGGTTATTCCTTTTGCTTTTTCACTTGCTAAAAATAAAGCATAATCGGCAATTTCCTGAACAGCTAGCAATCGTTTTTGAGGTACGAGGGGATAGATGACATCCTCTAATACCCTTTCTAGTGGAACGTTTCGTGTTGTTGCTAAATCTTGGAGTTGATTCCTGACAAGAGGCGTATCAACATAGCCTGGGCAAAGAGCATTTACAGTAATGCCGTGTACAGCTCCTTCTAAGGCAGCAACTTTTGTTAAACCAATCACACCGTGTTTGGCACTATTATAGGCAGCCTTTCCAGCAAATCCGACAAGACCGTTAATAGATGCAATATTAATAATTCGTCCATACTTTTGTTTTTTCATAATTGGAAACGCATGTTTTATTGCAATGAACGGCGCAATTTGCATGATTTGAATAAGAAGTTCAAACTTATCGGTTGGAAATTCTTCAATTGGTGAGACGTGTTGCATACCAGCATTATTTATTAACACATCAAGTGAGCCGAAATTAGTAATAGTTTCAGAAATAGCTTCTGATATTTCTTGCTCAGATGTAACATCACATCTTAGACCGATTGCCTCATATCCTTCCTTGCGCAACTGTTCGGCAGCTTCCTTTGCACGATCTTCAAGGCGATCACTAATGACCACTTGTGCTCCTTCTTTTGCAAATGCATTTCCCATTTCATAACCAATACCACTTGCAGCACCTGTTAAAAAGACAACACGATTTGTAACCACAATGAAAAACACCCCTTTATATAGAATTTATCTTATTGCTCTATTTAGAGGAGGTGTAATGAAAATCCTGCAAAGATTTTGGGAAAAATGTGGTTATCTATCTTGCATAACAAGATAGAGGGAGGATTTGGATCATGTCGACAAGTCAAATGCTGAAAGGGATTTTAGAAGGAGGTCTCCTTGCCATTATTTCTGAAGGCGAAATATATGGCTATGAAATGAGTGAAAAGCTAGCCAAGTATGGTTTCACAATGACAAGTGAAGGAAGTATTTATCCGTTATTAATATGGATGCAAAAGGCAGGGCTAATAACAAGTACAATGAAGGAATCTCCATCTGGTCCAAAGCGAAAATATTATATATTAACATAAAAAGGTGAAGATACACTGGATGAATTTATGGATCGCTGGGAAGCGATGCAAAGTAGTGTAGGGCGTTTGCTGAAAGGAAAGGGGAGGCGCGAATCTTTTTGGCGGCAAAGGGTATCAAAGAAAGTGATATTGAGAGTTTTTTAGAAGATGCAGAACTACACTTAATTGAAGGTGAGAATGATGGGAAAAGTATAGAGGATATTTTTGGAAGCTCACCGAAAGTATATGTAAATGAGCTTGTTCGGGTAATGGAAAAAGATCCAAGAGAGAGCTGGAAACAAATCGGATATACAGTGATGAATATTGTTGTATTTTGGGTTATTGCTTCCATTTTAATTGTAAATGATAACGGGCCATTACAGATTTCATTCGTTCAATGTATTGGGTATGGCATGAATGATCGCACTTGTAGCACCTAATATAGCTTCCCGTAAAATGGCTTTTCGGATAGGGTTTATAAAATTAGCTATTTTATTTGTTCTTGTAATGATTCATACAAAATTAGAGACAAGAAAAGTGAATATATAGGATCGCCTTTTCTTTGTGGCCGGTATTGGGCATATAGACTGGAATATTTTATTTTAAACAGTAACGAATGGGTTACTGTTTTTCTTTGTGTAATAAAGAACTTTGTAAAGATAATGCTCGCTGTTCTTTTGTTAATAAAGAATCAATGTGTACTTGATCAGGACGAGGTACAATTGGATACATGAGGTTTGTGGAAGAAGGGTGATGTTCAGAGCCGGTTTGCGAGTGAGGGTCAGCATGTGTAAGTTTCCCTTCTATACGTCGTGTGAATAAAATATGACCAATTTCATGAGCAAGCGTATATATATTTTTCATAGGAGAAGCGGCGTTAGTAAGGATGATATAACCTGTGAGGATTTGGTTTATAACGAATGAATAGGCACATGCAATTACGGATTGCTCTTTAAAATAATTGCTTCCAATATAACAAATATAAATGTCACAATTTGGAATTTGTGATGAGCAAGTGTTAAAAAAAGAAGAAACTTTTGGTTGGATTTGGATAGAATCAATATAACTAATTTCACCATCGTGAAATCTAAATGATTCATTTAGTATAATAACGTCTTTAATTTGAAATGAAATTGGCTGCCATATTGATTCGGCGACTGCTAAGTCTTTTGCAATACGGTCGTCTGTAATATCGGAGCCTGGAGTAATGCAAATACATATATTTACGTATGGATCCATTAGAAACACCTCAAATGGAAAACAGTCTATTGCTATACTGTATGTGACGGGAAAGTACTATGTATGGATATAAACCCTATAAAGGGATGTATTTTAATAAATTGAAAAAAATCCAATATTTATATAAATTGAGAGAAGGTACATTGGTGTAATTTGTTTATTGATAGCTGTTTTTTTGACTGACAAGCAAAATATAGATTAATGCAGAACGGAATATAAGAATGAGTAAAAGAAGTCGAAAAATATTCATAGTTTAATTACATTATATGTTATTTATTCTGCTATAGTAAAAGAAAAGGGGGAGAATGTATGTATACATTAAAAATTGTATCAGACCGAGAAGCTGTTTACCAGTTTGCAAGTTATGTAAAGGTGGTTCAAGGGGTGAAGGATGTATATGTGGAAGTTGGAGAGTCTTTATATGAACATCCACTTATGAAATTTTATGTACAGGTAACGATTGAAGAGACATATGAGCAGCAAAAAACATTACAAGAAATCGCTCGGTTAGTAGAATTAGGGCGCTTTACATACGTTCATTATCGAAATGAAGAGATTGAAAAAGCATTTGAAGCAGTTAAATATGAAAGTTTTCGAAAATAAATGTAATGAAAAGGGAGCGAATGCTTCCTTTTTTTGTTAGTAGGAATATTTTTTCACATCACACAAAAAAATAAGGAATTTTGCTATGATAAGGAAGGAGAGGAAAGGAGAGTTTATATAATGGGGTATATTGAAGAATTACGAAAATCAGTCGGTACAAGGCCGCTCATTCTTGTAGGAGCAGCTGTGATTATTTTAAACGAAAAACAAGAGGTATTGCTTCAATATCGTTCGGATACATATGATTGGGGTGTACCAGGTGGCGCGATGGAACTAGGAGAAACGACGGAAGAAACGGCTCGACGAGAGCTATTTGAAGAAACTGGGTTAGAAGCGAGGATGTTGCAGTTTCTTGGTGTTCTTTCTGGGAAAGATGTATATTATCGTTATCCAAATGGGGATGAAATTTATAATGTGATTCATCTATATCAAGCACATTATGTGAGCGGAGAAATAAAGCTTGATGAAGAAGGGTTGGACCTTCGATATTTTCCTGCTGAAAAGTTGCCAAATTTAAATAAAACAACAGAGAAAATTTTACAAAAATTTTTATATGCACTAACAGAATAGGAGGGAATATTCCTCCTATTTTTATTATATTAAATATTTTGATTTTTTTGGTATATTTGTAGTATGATAAATGCAGATATACATCTTATGTTATACCATCCAAAAACTTACTAGGGTACATAAGAGAGGGGCAAGTGCAAGATGCATAATGTTGTCATTACAGCTGCAGTTCGTTCACCAATTGGAACTTTTGGAGGGGCATTAAAAAATGTAACACCAGTGGAATTAGCTGTTCCTGTACTTCAGGAAGCTGTAAAAAGAGGCGGAGTGGAACCACATGAAGTTGATGAAGTGATTTTAGGTCATTGTATTCAAAGAACAGATGAGGCGAATACAGCGCGAACAGCTGCATTAGCAGCAGGATTTCCAGATACAGTTACAGGTTATACAATCCAGCGTCAATGTTCTTCAGGTATGCAAGCGATTATGTCAGCGGCAATGCAAATACAATTAGGCGTAAGTGAAGTTGTTGTTGCAGGTGGAGTAGAAGCGATGAGCTCAAGCCCTTATGCATTGAAACAGCACCGCTGGGGACAACGTCTTCAGCACGGAGAAATTCGTGATACGGTGTGGGAAGTTTTAGAAGATCCGTTGCATCATATTATGATGGGCGAAACAGCGGAAAATTTAGTTGAACAATATGAGATTACAAGGGAGGAACAAGATGAAGTTGCGCTACGTAGCCATCAATTAGCGCTTCAGGCAATTGAATCAGGCTATTTTGATGAGCAAATTGTTCCTATTACAATAAAAGAGCGTAGAAAAGAAGTAGTATTTTCAAAAGATGAACATCCACGTGCAGATATTACAGCAGAAAAATTGGCGGGGCTAAAGCCAGCATTTCGTAAAGGTGGATCAGTAACTGCAGGGAATTCCTCGGGTATTAATGATGGAAGTGCAGTTTTAGTATTAATGAGTGAAGAAAAGGCTAAGGAGAAAGGCTTACAACCATTAGCTAGAATTGTTGGTTATTCTGTAGCTGGGGTAGATCCGAAGATTATGGGGATTGGTCCAGCACCAGCAATTCGTAAAGGTTTAGAGAAAGTAAATTGGTCATTAGAAGATGCTGATTTATTGGAAATCAATGAAGCCTTTGCTGCACAATACTTAGCGGTTGAGAAGGAACTTGGCTTAAATCGTGAGAAAGTAAATGTCAACGGAAGTGGTGTTGGACTTGGACATCCAATTGGTTGCACAGGTGCACGTATTACGGTAAGTTTAATTCACGAATTAAAAAGACGAGGTTTAGAAAAAGGAATTGCATCTCTTTGTGTCGGTGGTGGCATTGGAGTAGCGTTATTTATAGAAGCACTATAAAAAAGAAGGAGCAGCGAGCTGCTCCTTCTTTTTTTGGGTATCAACGAGTAATATTACCTTTTTGCTTTATGATTGGAACAAATGATGAAACAAGCGATCCCGATTCTCGAAAAAGAGTTTCATCGTTTGATAATGCTCAGTTTCCTCTAGGATTGCTTCTGTGATTCCTTCTTGTGAGAAAGAATATATATTGGACTCTGGATAAGCCATCAAAATAGGAGAGTGAGTTGCGATAATGAATTGTGATCCTTGCTCTGCTAATTCATGCATACGAATGAGCATAGAAAGCTGCCTCATTGGAGATAAAGCTGCTTCAGGTTCGTCTAAAATATATAAGCTTTGTCCTGTAAAACGGTTCATAAATAAAGAAAAAAATGATTCACCATGTGATTGATTGTGTAAGGAAATACCACCATATGAATCAATAACCTTACCTCCCAAAAATTGTTCAGAATCAATTTCATCGATATAAGAAGCAACATTATAAAATGATTCTGCTCGCAGAAAGAATCCGTCTTTTGGTGTCGCGACGCTTTTTGCTACACGAATATATTTGTGTAAGGATGAATGCGAATCATGTGTAGCAAAACGGAAATTTTTTGTTCCACCTTCCGCATTAAATCCTAAAGCGATGGCGAGGGCTTCTAACAATGTAGACTTCCCAGTTCCATTTTCTCCAATTATAAATGTTACATTTGGATGGAAGTCTAGTGATTGTAATGTTCGGATAGCGGGTAAGCAATATGGATACACGGAAAAATTAGGGATATGTTCTTTTTGTAAGGAGACGTTCTTTAGAAAGGCTGTACGCTCATTCAAAATATATACCTCAATTCGTTGAAGATTTTGTTTCTAATATAGCAGTAAGTACAAGGATCAGGCAACTTGCAAAGCCGAGAAACCTAGTCCTTCCCAGCCGTAGGTGTTTCTCTTTATAATAAAAATCAGTATAGTAGCTATAAAACCTAGTAGATTTGGAATATACTTTACTATTTTTATATATTTCCATAGAAAAAAGCCTATATACGCGGTTATAAAAAGTTCTAATAGAATAAGGAGGAAGACAAACATTAGGGACAAAATGATATCACTTCCATTTCCTAAATATTACATTTGGGTTGTATCATGTAAGTTGTGGATATTCCAATGTCAAAATAAGTGTTGCATATCAAGAATCGATATCGTTATGATAGAGGGTGTCTTACATAGAAATATTTTTTTAGTTTCAGAAGGGAGTAACATATGCCGTTTACATTTGCGCATCCTGCTGCTGTCATTCCTTTTTGCAAGAAACAACGATATGTTTCAGTAACAGCGCTAGTATTAGGAAGTATGGTACCCGATTTTGAATATTTTTTGCATTTTCGACCATATGGTGTCATTGGACATACATTTAGGGTTCTTTTATTTGAACTTACCGCTCGTTTTCAGTCTACTATCGTTATGTAGCATCTATTCCATGGAGGCTTACTTCAGGGAAAGAAATTTTTGTTTTTCTCTATTCTGCATTATTCGGTATGCTTACACATGTCGTTTGGGATGCTTTTACCCATAAGATGGGTTATTTTGTTATGAATTTACCATCTCTACAACAACATATATATTCCATGCCGATATATAAATTCATGCAGCACGGGAGTACATGTCTTGTTTTTTTGCTGCTTATATATGTTCTATGGAAACATCGAGATTTTCAAATAAAAGTAGATATAGTTTCAGCAAGAGAGAAAAGGAAATATTGGGGATGGACGATGATTACGGCGTTAGTAGTGTTTACTATGCGCGCGTTGCTAGACCCCTATTTTCAAATTTTACAAATAGGGAGTATAATAGTTTCTGGATTTACAAGTGTTTTTTGTGGTCTATTCATTGTTTCCGCAATATACGAAACAAGAGAAGAATCGAGTTAGTATGAATGAGAGTGTTAGGAGTAAGATGATGAAAGTATGGAAAAGTATTTGTATTTTATGTAGTTCTATCGTTTTGTTAAGCGGTTGTTTTCAAAAGGAAGAAAAAAAAGAAGTAAAGAAAGAATCTATTCCAGAAACAACTGAATACGGTGGCAAGGAATTAAAGAAAGTTGGACAGGTTGTAAAAGAAAAAGGATGGGGAACATTTAAATTAGAGAGGTTAAAACATGTTAATCAAACGTTTGAAGTAGCTCCAATGAAAATTCATGTACAAGATGTAAAGGTTATTGCATTATCACAAATGAGTCAAGATGCAAAAGATACATTGAAAGTATATACAGCATTAAGTCCAGAAGAAGTGCAGCGTAGACTTGGAGACAAAGTCAATCGAGAAGATGCTGAGTTGTACGCTTCGTTAAGTGGAAAAGACATTGGAGATAAAGTGCGTTATGTTGAAATTACATATAAGGTAGAAAATAGTGGAGATAAAGACATGCAGTTTTTCTCTATGAATGATATTACTATTAATGAAACGCAGCACTTTAATGTCCCAAAACAAAACTTTTTATATGAAGAGGATACGCTTGTAGGTACAAAAAGTGTTACAAGAGAAGAGTATAAACCAGGTGAGACGAGGGAAGGGATAATTGGATTAATACTCGAGGATGAGAAAAAAGAGATTACTCAAATCTCATTTACAACAGATGTTCTTGCAACGGGTGATACACATGAAACGGTTACAGAACCGCAAACATTTAACATCTCACTGTCTAAGTGAGATGTTTTTTGTATAGAAAAAGAACAGGAAATTTGTCAAACCAAAGCGAATGTATTATAAAGTGCAAAGGGGGAAGAAAAATGGAAAAAAGATGTTACGAATGCGGTAGTAAGGAGATAGAAAAAGCAACGATAGCACCAGACCAAAAAGGTTATCTTACTTTATTTGCACAAGCAGTCGCAGAGGTAGAAATTTGTGAAAAATGCGGTACTGTTATCGCGATAACAGGGGAACATCCAAGCTATAAAAATCAGCAAATGGACTGAAAAAAATATACTATTTTTGGTTCTTGAAATAAACAGCCGTTATTAGGCGTTTACTGACCGTTTGTTTTGCTCATTTAAATAGGTTTCTACGGTTTGTAATTGTTCAGAAATTCGAAATGCTTCTTTTTGTTCCTGAAATTGTTTTTCATTATAAGGACCAAAACGACGATTGTTGTTCATATCAATAATCCAGTAATGTTCGCTCCGTTTATTTGTAATACTAGATTCTGGGTTATTGGGATCGGATTTTTCTTCAATTTGTTTTGCAATAATATATATATCGTCCCATGCAATTTCTACAATTTTAGCTGGGACATGTTGTGTAGCATATACAGCGTCTTGTTTTGGAAAAAGTTCAAATGCATTTCCGGAAGTATTTATTAGTTCATATTCTTCATTGATGGTATAAGCTGAATGGTTAGAGTTTGCTGTGCAACCAGTCAAAAGTATAATGGCAATTACGGTCATCAATCGCTTCAATATGAGAACCTCCTTATAAAATGCTTGTGGTAAACATATTGTACAAGAAAAGGAAAAGAAACGCCAATATATGAGTTGTTTACAATGGTTTTTAGAAATGGTACGATGAGACAGGTAAAGAAGGATACAAAGGAGTCGACATAAAATGAAGTTAAAGATGCATCGTCCAGCGGTAGTAATGAATCGCATAGGTGCTTCCATTATCGATATGTTTTTAATCTCGGTTATGTACGGTGCTGTTGTGGCAGTTGTAACGGGGAATTATGGGGCCATTTTCAATCGTTTTAATATAAGCTTAGGTGATTATCGATATGATCTTGCGCTTGTTTTTATATTAATGGCTATCTATTTTATTTTTGTTCCATTTATATGGAATGGCTGTACAATTGGTAAAAAAATAACCCGAACAAGACTTGTATCATTAACAAGTGAAAAGTTAACAATTCAAAGGCTAACAGTACGGTTCTTTGTATTGTTATTACCAAACATATTGTTACTTGGAATTCCATCTATCTGTAACGTATATATGATGTTGTTCCGTCACGATAATTGTGGGTTCCATGACTTAATTATGAAAACGAAAGTGATGAGTCTCGTTTAAAGAATACTAGGATAGAATGATAAAGAGTTATGTTTAGGACGTATTAAAAAAATATATGTACCCTTAAATTTTTACAAAATTCGATAAATTTAATAGGTATAATGGAGTTCATATAGGGCGGACATCTCCTATAGAGTACCCTCCATATTGATGTAGGATGTGTTAGAAAGTAAGCAAAAGCCAAACTTTTTAACATATTCTATTTTTTTGTTAATTAGATTGAAAATCAGGAAAATGATATGATAAATGAAACAGATGTGTTGTATAACAAGGGGGAGATCGAAATGACAGAAAGTAACTTAATTTTTTTGGGGATACTTATTTTTATCGGTCTAGCTTTTGATCAATACAATAATAAGAAAAAAGGGAAAACAAATAAGTGAACGTTTACAAATGGGAGTGTTGGCTTTTCCTGCTTGCAGAGCTACAGGCGAAAGGAGTATACTGAATGACGGTAAGACTTACAAAAGGGGTAATGACGATGAAGCTTGCAGGAAAAGTTGCCGTTGTAACTGGCGGTGGCATCGGTATTGGACGTAGTACGGCTCTTTTGTTGGCAGAACAAGGTGCAAAAGTAATTGTGACGGATATTGATCAGGAAAATGGACAAGCAACAGCGGAGGAAATTGTAGATTTAGGTGGTGAAGCCCTTTTTGTTACCCATGATATGGCGAAACAAGGAGATTGGCAACGTGTCATTGAAGTTGCTATTGACGCTTATAATCGTATTGATATGCTCTTTAATAATGCTGGTTTATATAAAATAGATTCTATTTTCTCACGTCAACAAGAGAACGATTCCAATGTACTTTGTATTAATGGCGTTTTGATAGAAATAAAACAATTGACGTCATCTTTTATGAAACATCAAGAAGAAGTAATGCTAACTGATTTACCTATTTTCGGTATTATTAGTACAAAAGAACAGTCATTTCATACAGTAGGAACCCTAGTATAATAGTAGAAAACCGCCCAAAATACATATGTGGACGGTTTTTTTGTATCTGTATGACGTAAAGAAAAGTGATGCTTTATCGAATACGTTTTTCTGTCGTACTATCAAAGAAATGTGCCTTATTCATATCGAATGCAAGTTTGATTTGATCACCATGTGTAAAGGTATGTCTTGCATCCAGACGGGCTGCAAAATCTTGATTTCCAAGTTTCATATATAAAATAGATTCTGCACCTAATAGTTCAGCAACTTCAATTTGAGTTGTAAATGTTGTACCTTGTGAAGCTTCTAAAAATAAAAGTTCGTCATGGATATCTTCTGGACGTATCCCCAATACAATTTCTTGATTCACATAACCTTGTTCGTGTAATAACTTCATTTTGCCTTCAGATACTTTGATTTTTACCTTATCATCTATAACAAAGTATTGTTCTGTTAATTTACCATGGAAGAAATTCATTGCAGGTGAGCCAATAAATCCACCAACAAAAATATTTTCCGGTGTTTCATATACTTCTTTTGGTGAACCGATTTGTTGAATTTTTCCATCTTTCATAACGACAAGGCGTGAAGCCATTGTCATCGCTTCTGTTTGATCATGTGTTACATAAATTGTTGTTGTCCCAAGTCTTTGATGCAGTTTAGAAATTTCTGAGCGCATCGCTACACGTAATTTTGCATCTAAATTTGATAATGGCTCGTCCATTAAGAAAATTTTTGCGTCACGAACGATAGCACGACCTAACGCAACACGTTGGCGTTGTCCACCAGATAATGCTTTTGGTTTTCGATTTAAATATTCCGAAAGTCCTAGAATTTGAGCCGCATCCTTTACGCGGCGGTCAATTTCGTCTTTTGGGATTTTACGAAGTTTTAATCCAAATGCCATGTTGTCATAAACGCTCATATGTGGATAGAGTGCATAGTTTTGAAAAACCATTGCAATATCGCGATCTTTTGGAGGAACATCATTCATTACCTTACCATCAATAGAAAATTCCCCTTTTGAAATGTCTTCAAGTCCAGCTACCATTCGTAATGTTGTCGATTTTCCACAGCCAGATGGACCAACGAAAACGATAAACTCTTTATCTTGAATATGTAAATTGAAGTCTGTTACTGCTGTTACGTTATTATCATAAATTTTATAAATATTTTCTAACTTTAGTTCTGCCATGACTTTTCCTCCTAGAAAAATTATGCAAACGTTTTCTTTGAGTTCATTATAAACGAATGTATTTAAAAAATAAATAAAAATGATACAAAAAAATAAAACGTTTTCATAAAGGGGGGGATATTTAATAGATAAAGCCTCTTCTCTGTGAAAATTGGCTAAATTAAAATAGAAAAATGTAAGCGCTGTTTTCATTTGTTTTAAAATCTGTTATCATTCATTAATGAAAACGTTTGCGCCTGGATTTTTCGATTTAAAAATGAAATGGGGTAGCATGATGGAAAAACAATGGTGGAAAGAAAGTGTTGTATATCAAATTTATCCACGTAGCTTTATGGATAGTAATGGTGATGGAATTGGTGACCTTCGCGGAATCATTTCAAAGCTTGATTATTTACAAAACTTAGGTATAGATGTAATTTGGTTATCACCAGTCTATGAATCTCCCAATGATGATAATGGCTATGATATTAGTGATTATCGTAATATTATGGATGAGTTTGGAACAATGAACGATTGGGACGACTTATTAAGTAAAATGCATCAACGTGATATGAAATTAATGATGGATTTAGTTGTTAACCATACTTCTGATGAACATAATTGGTTCATCGAATCTCGTAAGTCAAAAGATAACCCGTATCGAGATTACTATATTTGGCGTCCTGGGAAAGATGGAAAAGAGCCAAATAACTGGGAAGCGGCTTTTAGTGGATCTGCTTGGCAGTATGATGAAGCGACAGATGAATATTATTTACATTTATTCTCTAAAAAGCAACCAGATTTAAATTGGGATAATGAAATAGTGCGAAAAGATGTTTATGAGATGATGGAGTTTTGGCTTGAAAAAGGAATCGATGGTTTTCGTATGGATGTGATTAATTTTATTTCTAAAACAGAGGGATTACCAACTGTGAAAACGGAGAAAGAAGGTTATGTATCAGGCCATCAATACTTTATGAATGGACCAAATATTCATGCATACTTACATGAAATGAATCAGAAAGTATTGTCGAAATACGATATTATGACTGTTGGTGAAATGCCGGGTGTAACAACAGAGGAGGCTAAACTGTATACAGCTGAAGAACGTCAAGAATTACAAATGGTATTTCAGTTTGAACATATGGATTTAGATTCTGGAAAAGGAGGAAAATGGGACGTAAAGCCATGCTCACTCTTAACGTTAAAGCGTAATTTAACAAAATGGCAGAAAGCGTTGGAACAAACAGGATGGAATAGTTTGTATTGGAACAATCATGACCAGCCCCGTGTTGTCTCACGCTTTGGTAACGATAAAACATACCGCATAGAATCAGCGAAAATGTTAGCGACGGTACTTCATATGATGAAAGGTACTCCTTATATTTACCAAGGAGAAGAAATTGGGATGACAAATGTTCACTTTGATTCGATTGATGAGTACCGAGATATTGAAACGCTGAATATGTACCGTGAAAAAGTAATAGAGCGTGGTGAAGATGAAGAAAAAGTAATGCAATCGATTTATATAAAAGGGCGAGATAATGCTAGAACACCAATGCAATGGGATGATGGAAAGCACGCTGGATTTACAGCTGGAGAACCATGGATTGCATTAAATTCTAATTATAAAGAAATTAATGTGACACAAGCGTTGCAGGATAAAAATTCTACTTTTTATTACTATAAAAAATTAATTGAACTTCGTAAAAAACATGAAATCATTGTGTATGGAACATATGATTTAATTTTTGAAGAACATCCATCTGTTTTTGCCTATATGCGGACATGGAAAGATGAGAAAGTACTTGTCATTGCGAACTTTACTGAGAATGAGTGTGTATTTGAAATACCAGAAGAGGTAAATTATAATAGTTCAGAATTATTGATACACAATTATGATGTGCAAAATGAAACAATTAAGAGTATCGATTTACAGCCATATGAAGCGAGGGTATACAAGTTAAAATAATGAAAAGCCTTGGGTCAGAAATGACACAAGGCTTTTATATTTTACCATTTCAAAATTGAAAATCCATATGGTGGAAGTGTAACCTGTAATGAGTCTGCTTCTGCTGAAAATTCTTCGTTTGTATATAAATTTACAATTTTTTTACCGGCGATATCAAAAGGTATAGGAGCTGAAATTTCTTGGTTTGTTGGATTTAAAACAAAAAATATCGTTTCTTCTCCGTATGTTTTCGTATAAGAAATGTAACCTTGTTCATCGTTTACTTCAATACATTGGAATAATCCATGTCCACCAAATGCTTTATATTGTCTTCGTAATGAAATTAATCTTTGTATATGCTTAAATAATACTGTATCTTGCTTATCTTCATCCCAGACCATACATTTCCGGCACCCAGGATCCATTCCGCCATCCATACCGATTTCATCACCGTAATAAACGCATGGTGAACCGATGAAAGAAAGGTGGAATAAATAAAGTAGTTTTACTTTATTTTTATTTCCTTTACAGGTTGTTAAAATTCTCGGTGTATCATGGCTGTCTAATAGATGAAAAGCAGCTTCGTTTACGTTCATGGAATAGGAGTGAAGAGAAGCTGTAATTTGTTCCATAAATTCACTTGCCTCAATTGTTTCGTTTGCAAAGTAAGAATGCAGAGCATTTGTAACAGGATAGCTCATGACGGCATCGAATTGATCACCTTGTAACCATGGCTGAGCATCATGCCAAATCTCTCCTAAAATATAGACTTCAGGGTTAATTGCTTTTATTTCACTACGGAATTCTCTCCAAAAGCTATGATCAACTTCGTTTGCTACATCGAGGCGCCAGCCATCAATGTGAAACTCTCGTACCCAATAACGCCCTACTTTGAGTAAGTATTCTTTTACATCTGGATGGGCTGTATTTAATTTAGGCATATATGGTGTAAAGGCGAAGGTATCGTAGTTCGGAAGTGGCTCTGTTACAATTGGAAATTCGTGAATATGAAACCAGTTGGTATAGCGAGATTGCTTTCCTTTTTTGAGAACATCTTGAAATTTATCAAAGAAATATCCGCTATGATTAAAAACGGCATCTAGCATTACTTTTATACCTCGCTTGTGGCAGGCGTTAACAAGTTTTTTAAAAGTTTCCTTCGTCCCAAATTGCGGATCAATTTCCATGTAATCAATTGTGTCATATTTGTGATTAGAGTGTGCTGTAAAGATTGGAGTGAAGTAGATTCCGGAAATACCAAGTTTTACAAGGTAATCAAGGTGCTGGATAACTCCAGCGAAATTTCCGCCAAAAAAGTTAGTAGTTGTTGGATCAGTGCTCCCCCAAGGAAGAGTATCAGCTGGATTACATGAAGGATCTCCATTAGCAAAACGTTCTGGGAAAATTTGATACCACACTGTATCTTTTATCCATGAAGGAGTTCTAAAAACATCCTGTTCATGAATAAATGGAAAGCAAAAAAAGTTGCCAACATCATCATTAGGTGTTTCAGGGAAAAAGCCGCGTTCTGTATAGACGATCGTTTCTGTATTATTTTTTAGTTCAAATCCATATCGTAAGCGCTTAAAGTTCGGTTCGATTGAAACGAACCAATAATCAAATAAATCTGTTGAGCCGCTCTTTTTCATCGGTATGTTTGCTGTGATCCACTTTCCATCTTGCCATTCATAAGGATCGCCATGAATGAGTGAGGCGATATCTACATCATTTTTTTTTGTGCGCAATCGAATATGGAGCGTTTTTTCATCGTAAGCGTATGCGTAATTATCTTTCGGTCTATGGTATATTGCTTCTTTAAACATATAGAAAATCCCCCTTTGATATCTCGATAAATAATAATATATTGCAAACGATTGCTTTTTATATAACTTCAATATTGCTTATAAGAGTAGTATTCATTTTATATAAAGTCAATGGATATAAAGAAAGACTTCATGAATTTTTTGAAAAATACATAAAGAAAATATTTGCAAAATATATAAAAGAATGTATAATGATAGACAAATAGCGCAAACGTTTTCATAGATTAGAAGATTGTTTGCGCTTCTATAAAACTTGTAAGTGCAAACGTTTTCATTTTAGTCGATTATTACATATAACTTAGGGAGGTTTTGAGGGTGAAGAAAGCATTATCATTATTAACAGTTTCAGCTTTGACAATTGGTATGTTATCGGCATGTGGTCCGAAAGATTCAGGAAAAAAGGAAGCGAGTAAAGAGAAGAAAGATTATGACCTTCTTGTTTGGGAAGATCTGAAAAAAGGTCCTGCATTAGAACCAGCAGTAAAAAGCTTTGAAAAAAAATATAATGTAAAAGTAAAAGTGGCCGAAATTCAAATGACAGATCAAACAAAAAAACTACGTTTGGATGGTCCAGCAGGTACCGGACCTGATGTTGTAACATTACCGCATGATCATATTGGAAATGTTGTTACTGAAGGGTTAATTGATGAAGTAAAGGTTGATGATGCTGTAAAGAGCAAATTTACCGATTTATCTATAGAAGCTCAAACATATAAAGGGAAATTATATGGTTTGCCAAAGGCGATCGAAACACCTGTATTTATTTATAATAAAAAGCTTATGCCAAAGGCACCAGAAACAATGGATGAATTATATAATTTCTCGAAAGATTTCACAAAAGATGGTAAGTACGGATTTTTAGCACTAGGAGATAATTTATATTTTGCAAATGCATTTATGGCTGGTATGGGAGGGTATGTATTTGGTGAGAAAGATGGAAAACCGAATACAGCCGATATCGGATTAAATAGTAGTGGCGCGGTACAAGGGATGGAATATATTCAAAAATGGTACAAGGAGAACTTGTTCCCAAAAGGTATTATTGGTGAGTCTGGTGGGGCAGCTGCAGATGGATTGTTTAATGAAGGAAAAGCTGCATCCATTATGAATGGTCCATGGGCATTTCAAGCTATGGAGAAAAACGGAATTGATTATGGTGTAGCACCGATGCCAAAATTACCAAATGGTCAACCGATGAAAACTTTTGTTGGTGTAAAAGGATGGCATGTAACAAGCTTTTCAAAAAATAAAGATTTAGCAACGAAATTTGTTGATTGGGTAACAAATGAAGAAAATGCAAAAATTCGTTATGAAAAATCAAAAGAAATTCCGCCTGTAAAATCATTAATGGAAGATCCAATGATTAAAGACAGTGAAGCTGCAAAAGCAATAACGAAACAGGCTGAGACAGGTATTCCAATGCCGAATATTTCAGAAATGCAAGAAGTATGGGAGCCTGCAAGATTTGCATTAGAGTTACTTGCAGCTGGAAAACAAGAACCAAAACCAGCACTTGATGAAGCTGTGAAACAAATTAAAGGAAACATTGAAGCAAACCATAGTAAGCAAAAATAAGACGGAATTCGTATCTCTTATAAAGAAGGGATACGAATTCTCCTCCTTCCAAGGGGAAGAAAAAAGGGGGAAGAAATATGCAAGCATCCATTGAACCAATGCAAGAGGTAAATGGTTCAAAATACCGCAAAACAGCCGCGATGTTGTCAATCATTCCAGGCGTTGGTCAAATATACAATAAACAATATGTAAAAGCTCTTATCTTTCTTGTATTAACAGGTTCATTTATCGTAGCATTTGCGGATTTGTTAAATATGGGATTGTGGGGAATTGTTACACTTGGTACAGAGGTTCCTCGGGATCATTCTATCTTTCTATTAGTAGAAGGGATTTTAGCACTAATTGTTATTGCGTTTGGACTAGGAATATATGCTTTTAATTTATATGATGCCTATCAAAATGGGAAAAAACGTGATATAGGAATACCGTTAAATTCTGTGAAAGAACAATACCGTAATTTATTAGATCAAGGTTTTCCATATTTGATGGTTTCTCCGGGATTTCTGTTATTGATTTTTGTAGTTGTGTTTCCAATTATTTTCGTATTCTTAATTGGATTTACAAACTATGATTTATATCATTCTCCACCAGCGAAATTAGTCGAGTGGGTTAGTTTTAAAAACTTTACTGATATTTTCACATTACCAATGTGGAGGGATACATTCTTAAGTGTATTCTCTTGGACTGTGATTTGGACATTTGTCGCGACTACTTTACAAGTAGCACTTGGAATTTTCTTAGCAATATTAGTGAATCAGCCTGGTATTAAAGGGAAAGCAGTGATTCGTACAATCTTTATTTTACCGTGGGCAGTTCCAGCATTCGTATCCATCCTTGTCTTTGCTGGTATGTTCAATGAATCATTTGGAGCAATTAATAATCAAGTGTTAGCGCTATTTGGAATTGAAAAAATTGCTTGGATGACAGATCCATTTTGGGCAAAAATTGCTTTGATTTTTATTCAAACATGGCTTGGTTTCCCATTTATTTTTGCAATGACAACAGGTATACTGCAATCGATTCCAGGGGAATTGTATGAAGCTGCTACAGTAGATGGAGCAACGGCATGGCAACAATTTCGTAAAATTACATTGCCGCTTGTTCTATATGCAACAGCACCAATCTTAATTACACAATATACATTTAACTTTAATAATTTCAGTATTATTTACCTATTTAATGGCGGGGGGCCTGCTGTTTCGGGACAAAATGCAGGTGGAACAGATATTTTAATTTCCTGGATCTATAAATTAACAATGACATCAGCGCAATACGGAAAAGCAGCGGCACTTACGATGATTTTATCGTTAATTGTTATTTCTGTGGCGTTATGGCAATTTAAAAGAACAAAATCATTCCAAGAAGAGGATATGATGTAAATGAATATAAAACGACAGAAGATGTTACGTCTTTCATTAAGTTATTTCGTCATTTTCATAATGTGTGTCATTATTTTCTATCCATTACTATGGATTGTTGGTTCATCGTTTAATCCAGGAGATAGTTTATCAGGATCAAGTATTATTCCGAAAAATGCAACGCTAGATCATTATCGAGACCTACTTAATCTTGATAAGAGTAATTATTTACTTTGGTACAAAAATACACTGAAAGTTAGTGTATTGACGATGATCTTCTCAGTACTATCCATTAGTTTCACCGCTTATGCTTTTTCAAGATATCGTTTTGTCGGAAGAAAGAATGGATTATTAACGTTTTTAATTCTACAAATGATACCGAATTTTTCAGCGTTAATCGCACTCTATGTATTAGCGCAGTTGACAGGATTAATTGATACGCATCTAGCGTTAATCTTAATTTATGTGGGCGGAGCAATTCCAATGAATACGTGGCTTATGAAGGGTTACTTTGATACGATTCCAAAAGAATTAGATGAGTCGGCTCGTATGGACGGGGCAGGGCACTTCCGGATTTTTTGGCAAATTATTATGCCGCTCGCAAAACCAATTGTGGCAGTTGTAGCTTTATTTACCTTTATTGGTCCGTTTACAGATTTTATTTTAGCAAGTATCATTTTACGGACACCAGAAAACTATACATTAGCTGTTGGATTATATGAAATGGTAGCGAAGAAATTTGGTAATGAATTTACAACATTTGCAGCGGGTTCCGTATTAATTGCTATACCGATTTCAATTTTGTTCTTATCATTGCAAAAATATTTTATTTCTGGTTTAACAGCTGGAGGTACGAAAGGATGAAAATGGGACATTATGTCCCATTTCTCTTTTTTAGGGAGAATTTCGATTCATATGACATTGTAAGGGGAAAGATGTGAAAAAAATAGTATATTATAGTATAGGAAAATAAGCTTGTATCCCTTACAATACATGAAGAGGGAGAATATTAGTTTACATTAATATAATTTTTTGAGGAATGAAATAAAGTAATGGCGGCTTTCGTTTTCTCCTACTACCTGTAGAACTGCAGGATAAAAATAGATATGAATGAAGAATTAGAAGAGAGGAGGAGATTTTATGACAGTTACAATTAAAGATGTAGCGAAAAAGGCAAATGTTGCGCCTTCCACTGTGTCTCGTGTAATTGCTGATAATCCAAGTATAAGTGAAAAAACAAAGCGCCGTGTCCGTAAAGTAATGAGTGAACTAGGGTATCATCCAAATTTAAATGCGAGAAGCCTTGCGAATCAAACAACAAAAACAATCGGTCTTGTTATGCCGAGTTCTGCAAGTAAAGCATTTCAAAATCCATTTTTCCCAGAAGTAATTCGAGGGATTAGCTCGTTTGCACATGTCGAAGGTTATGCGTTGTATATGTCAACTGGTGAAACAGAAGAGGAGATTTTTAATGGCGTTGTGAAGATGGTACAGGGTCGTCAAATCGGCGGAATTATTCTTCTTTATTCACGTGAGAACGATCGTATTATTCAATATTTACATGAACAAAATTTCCCATTTGTTTTAATTGGAAAACCATACGAAAGAAAAGATGAAATTACATATGTAGATAACGATAACTATACAGCTGCAAGAGAAGTAGCGGAATACTTAATTTCACTTGGCCATAAACAGATAGCGTTTATTGGCGGTGGTTCTGATTTACTTGTTACGAAAGATCGTTTAGCTGGAATGAGCGATGCTTTAAAACTAGCTGACATTATGTTGCCAGATGAATATATTTTACATTTTGATTTTTCAAGAGAGGGTGGTCAGCAGGCTGTAGAAGAGTTAATGGGACTTGAAAAGCCGCCGACGGCAATTATGGCAACAGATGATTTAATCGGTCTTGGGGTGTTAAGTGCGCTTGCCAAAAAAGGGCTTGCTGTACCAAAAAATGTTTCAATCGTGAGCTTTAATAATGCTTTATTATCTGAAATTGCGAGCCCGCCGCTTACAACTGTTGATGTGAATATTTATCAATTAGGGTATGAGGCTGCAAAAGCGTTAGTTGATAAGGTGGAGCATTCCGAGTCCACTTCAAAATGCATTATTATTCCGCATAAATTACTGAAGCGCCAAACTTGTGATCATTATGCGTAAAAAGCTAAGAGTGTTATCTCTTAGCTTTTTGTTTTAAAAATTCTTCTAAACGATCGCAGCCTTCTTTTAGTGTTTCCATACTATAAGCGTATGAAAGACGAATATACCCTTCACCATACTCTGAAAATGCTGTTCCTGGAACAACAGCGAGTCTAGCTTCTTTAACAAGATCAATGGCAAAATCAAATGATGAGGATGTAAGATTTCCAACGTATGGGAATAAATAAAAGGCACCAGTTGGTTTCTCAACAGTTAAGCCCATTTGAATCAGTCTGTTGTATACGTAATCACGGCGTTTTTTATATTGATGACGCATCATTCGCGGTGCATCTTTTGCTGCTGTTAACGCTTCGATTGCAGCGTATTGTGCGATTGAAGTTGCACATGTAACGTTGTATTGATGAACTTTCAAAATATGCCCTGTTAAATAGCTTGGAGCAAATAAAAGACCGATGCGCCAGCCTGTCATTGAATGTGATTTTGATAGTCCATTAATGACGATTGTTTTATTACGCATTTCTGGAAAATGAGCGATGGATGTATGACTATCTTCATATACAAGCTCACTATAAATTTCATCAGAAAGAACGAAAATGTTTTTATCTTTTAAAACAGATACAATATCTGTTAGTTCTTCTTTTGACAGTGTAACACCAGTCGGATTAGAAGGATAAGGTAAAACGATGCATCTTGTTTGATCTGTAATTGCATTTTGAATCGCTTCTGCTGTTAATCGAAATCCAGTTTCACGAACATCTACAAACACAGGGATTGCCCCGCACAGTCTAATAATGGGTTCATAGCCTGGATAAATAGGAGCTGGTAAAATAACTTCTGTTCCAGGTTCTAAAATAGTACGAAATGTAACATCGATCGCTTCACTAGCACCGATTGTAACGATGGTTTCGTTTTCAGGTGAATAGTGTAAATCGTAATTTTCCTTTAGAAAATGACAAGCTGCATTGCGTAATTCTAATAGGCCGGCGTTGTGTGTATAGCTCGTATAGTTTTCTGTAATCGCTCGTTTAGCAGCTTCTTTGACTAAAGAATGAGTTGGAAAATCAGGTTGTCCAATTGTTAAAGAAATGAGATTATCATAGTTTTGAATCATATTAGAGAATTGACGAATACCGGAAATTTGGATATCCTTCACTCTAGGATTAATGAATTGTTCCATTTTGTCTCCCTTTCTTCCGTTTACAAAATTTCTTTTATTTTATCATAAATTTTATATTTTCGCTTTGGAGCGCAAAAAAAAAAGCCGCTTAAAGCGACTTTTTAATACCCATATTCCCAATCTATTTCATCTTCATTCCAAAGAACTGAAGAAACTTTTCCAAGGTGTACCACAGATTCATTCACAGCGCATGTGCAATTTTCTTCCCCAGCTTTGTCTTGCAATTCTTCGTATACTGATTTATCCACATTTTCGAGAACGACCAAATTCTCCTCTTTTAAAACAAGCGTAGTTCCTGTCATAGTTATCATCCTCCTACTAAAATAATAATCACTTCTTTGTACACGTAGATAGTATGGATTATATGCTGTATGTTATTATGGTTGTCTGTTTATTGGACTATGTTTTATTTTATTTGTTAACCCGTATTCATTGTATACTGCATCATGGTAGTTTGGTACAGGGTTTACAATCATTTCGGAAAGTTGTAACATTTCTTAACGTTTATTCACAAATAATTTACAAATATGTTAAGAAAAATCTAAATTTTAAAACAAAAGAAACTGTAAAATGATATAATCATATCAAAATACATATAGGGGATGAGAGGCTATGGAGCTAATTCGTGACTTAATGATCCAAGTCGCGATCATTATTTTGCCACTGTTTTTATATGAAGCGATTCGTCTAAACCGTTATCAAGATATGCTTCCAAAGCCCAATCGCTACTTTATTATGTTCTTATCTAGTATTACGCTTGTTCTCTCTATGACGTATCCGATTTGTTTTGTCGATGCTTGTAGTTACAATTTCCATGCGATTCCGATTATGAGTGCTTTTTTGTATGGTGGGATTGTAGGGATTATCCCAGCTTGTATTTTTATTGTATACGAATGGTTTTTGAATGGTTTACAGTGGTTTCGGATAATAGAAGTTTTATGTCTTGCAATCATTCCTTTCCTGCTATCAAAAAAGTGGTCTGTTTTTCCGAGAGAAAAAAAACTTATTGTGGCCTTTATTATTTCATCTTTGTATGTTCTTGTCGGTTTAGTGTGTAGTATGTTTGGGATTTTACTGAGAGTAGGCTTTACGCCACCTATGTCGCATTTGTATAGTGGATACATATTTGCTTCCTTTATTATGGTTATGACAATGGTATTTCAAGTGTATTTAACAGAGTATTTAAATGAAAATGCATTGTTACGTACAGAAATGCAAAAATCTGAAAAGTTAAACATTATAAGCGAGCTAGCGGCAAGTGTAGCACATGAGGTGCGAAATCCCCTCACAGTTGTTCGAGGGTTTATTCAGCTATTAGAGAGTACAGAAGATATGAAGAATAAGGACTATATGCGTCTTGTACTAGCTGAGCTTGATCGGGCCGAACAAATTATTTCGGATTACTTAAATTTAGCTAGACCGCAAATTGAAAAAAAGGAACATATATGTTTATCAGCGCAGCTCATAGAAATGACTACTTTAATGTCTTCATTTGCGGCTATGCAAGGCGTTTATTTACAAGTTGAAATTTCTGAGAGCCTTTATACGATTGGTGATAAGACAAAGTTAAAGCAAGCGATTATGAATATCGTTAAAAATGGAATTGAAGCGATTCAAGAAAACAAAGGGTATTTAAAAGTAACCGCCATTCAAAAAGATGATGTGATTATAGTGCGAGTAAAAGATAGTGGCGTTGGAATGACGAAAGAACAGCTAGCAAGGCTTGGACAACCGTATTATTCATTAAAAGAAAAAGGAACGGGTCTAGGGCTTATGGTTACCTTTAGTATTTTACAAGCACATAATGGTACGCTGGAATATAAAAGCGAGAGTGGAAAAGGAACGGAAGCAATTATTACATTACCAGCAGTTAGAAATAAGGAATAAAAGTTACCGATATAAGGTAACTTTTTTATTTATCTATATAAATTCAAGTTGAAAAAACGACATAAACTCCTTCGTTTTAGTTGGGAGAGAGGATCCAGCCATGCATAGAAGCGGTCAGAGCCTTTTCCTGCCCCATGCCAAGTAAAAATAGAAAGAGAAAACAACTAACGGTTACTTTTTCTGCTTCGCGTGAGCGACTTATATGTCGTAAAACTAAAATAGATTTATATACGTGAAAATGAAAGGCTTGTAAAGCTTCTACCTTGGATGATGAAAAGCTAACGATGAAGGTTTTATTCATTTGTTTTTTCTGGTTTGACTCGAATAAATAAATTTTTAAATGATTGAAATAAGCTTTGCTCCTTTGAGGCGGCGATTAGTCGTTTTGTTTCTTGAATTTCACGAATGACTTGCATAAGCTGTGCATCTCGATTGTTGTCTTTATTGTAAACGTGATTGACAAGCTTGTTCATTTTTTCTTCTTGCTTTGATTCACGCTTATACATATGATTCATCAATAAGTCCATTTTTTCTTTTTGTAGGGCATCTGTTTGAGCTGCGTGATCAATAAGCTCTTGCAGCATTTCTTCTTGTGTACCTTCTTTTACATAAACTTGTTGCATTAATTCATCTAGTTTTTCATCTTTTAAGCGGTTTTGTGTAATTAAGGTAGAGTTTTGATGAATAATTGCTTCGTTTAATTGGGCGAGCATCTCAAGTTTTAACATGAATTCTTCAAAGTTTCGGTCTTCTTCTTTCGCATGTACTTCTTGATTTTGTTTTAACATCGGTACAGGTGGACTGTCTTTTTCTTTTAAAATGATAGGAATTGTTTCTGTAATATCTTCTTGTAAAGTGGCTGCTCGTTCGTGAATTGATTTTAAAAGCTTCATATCATCCATTTTATATATACGAGCATCAGCAGTTTTTGCAATCATATAACCATGTTGTTCTAAAAGTTGACTATATTTTCGAACTATATGTTTCGGGATTCCTGTTTTATTTGTAACATCCTTCGTTTTATATGTCGCCTCCATAACATTTCCTCCCCAAAAAGTATCGTATATACAAATTCCATCTTTTATTTAGACTTCCTTTGAAAAAGAATGTCGGAAGTCTAGAAGTTTTCTACATGATTAGCAAAAAGTTGCATAAAAATGAATGTTTTTGGCGTAAAGGGGAGGAAGGGATAAAATAATGTCTGAAAACATATATGGAGGAAGTTTGTTATAATAGCCTAGGAAAAGAAATTGGGTCGAAAAACGGAGGTACATATATGAAACAATTAAAAGGCATTATCATTTCGATTATTGCTATTCTTTCTATTTTAGTTGCTGTCTATGAAGCGTTTATACCAACAGAACCAAAGAGTAAGAAAGAAGTTACATATGATCAAGTTCTAGAATTTCCAAAAGAACGTTATCCAGAGACGGGGAAACATATAGCAGATGCGATTAAAGAAGGGCATTCTAAAGTATGTACGATTGATCGAAGTGGTGCAGCTGATAGAAGAAAGTTGTCTCTAGCTCCATATCCAGCAAAAAAAGGGTACGATCGTGATGAATGGCCAATGGCAATGTGCAAAGAAGGTGGAAAAGATGCGCATATTGAATATATTAACCCTGCTGATAATAGAGGCGCAGGTTCATGGGTGGGAAATAAGCTAGATAAGTACCCAGATGGGACACGTGTGAAGTTTGAGGTTAAGTAGTAGAAGGGAATGGTGCTTGTGGAATTAACAATTTCCTACTCACAATTAATCGTGATGAATTATGATGGGGAACAGCCTTATGTAGACTGGACGAATGAAGATTTTGAGAGGGGATACGCTGAAGCAGAAGGAGTAATTATTTTTGAGGCACTTTCTGATTATACGTGTGAAATCAAAGCAACAGTTGGGAAGCGTATTGAGAAAGAAGAGACAATGAGAACGATATCAGTCCCTTTTAGGGTGGGGGACGAAGGAGTTTTTGTAAGGAGTATTCTTTCTGACAAATTTCCCATTTCAATTCCAAAAGGTGATTATCTGTTGGTACTACAAGCAATACCGCTTGAGGAACCAACAGATGATGAATTGTACAAGATACAATATGAATTGTTTTTTGAAAAGAAAGAGTAAAAAAAAGGCCACGGTATCGTGGCTTTTTCTTTTAAACTTCGTTACAATGAAGAACGGAAGAAGGTGTAAATATACGCCAAGTTTGCGGCGTAATCTTATCATTTATTGGATCGGCTGCTTTTCAACATCGTGCGGATTAAGTTTGGTTATTCTATTTGTGTTTCTTTATATAGAAGAACTAGGAATTGATGATGTGAATAAATTAGCGTAATTGTCAGGAAGTTCATTTTATTTTTATTTGTACCACCTTGTTATTGGCGATGAACGCTAGTTGAAATATAGAATAAGGGTATCCTTTTAAAGGACACTCTTATTTCCTTATGCGTTTGTTTTTAGAAGAGAGCGGGCCTCTTTAGCAGCTTGAACCATATGCTCTAAAGCAGGTATAACTTCTTCTGTTCTTCTTGTTTTTAAACCACAGTCTGGGTTAATCCAGAAGTATTTTGGATCACATACTTTTAAGGATTGTTCTACAATTGTATACATTTCATTTTTACTTGGAACACGAGGGCTATGAATATCATAAACTCCTAAACCAATCCCTTTTTCATATGTTGTATGTTCTAATGTATGAATGAATTCACCATGACTTCTTGATGTTTCGATAGAAATAACATCGGCATCTAATGCACGAATTGCATCTACGATATCTTCGAAGTTACTGTAACACATATGTGTGTGAATTTGTGTTTCATTCGCTACAGAAGAAGTTGCTAGAAGGAATGATTGAACAGCCCATGTAATATATGTGTTCCAATCTTTTTCTTTTAGCGGCATTCCTTCGCGAAGTGCTGGTTCATCGACTTGAATAACACGGATACCGGAAGATTCAAGCAATTTAATTTCATGACGAAGTGCTAATGCGATTTGGTAAGAAACTTCTTTTCGTGAAATATCATTCCGAACGAATGACCAGTTTAGAATGGTCACAGGACCTGTTAACATGCCTTTTACAACTTTATCTGTAAGGCCCTGGGCATATGCGGTTTCTTTAATTGTCATCCCATTAATAAAGGCAACATCACCATAGATTACAGGTGGTTTTACACAGCGGGAACCGTATGATTGAACCCAACCATTCTTAGTGAAAGAGAAACCAGCAAGTCTTTCGCCAAAGTATTCTACCATATCAGTTCGCTCAAATTCACCATGAACGAGCACATCAAGGCCGATTTCTTCTTGATATCGAATCCATTTTTCAGTTTCTTTTTCAATAAATTGTTCATATTGTTCATTTGTAATGTCACCGCTTCGCCATTGTTTACGCGTTTGACGAACTTCAGTAGTTTGCGGGAAGCTACCGATTGTTGTTGTTGGAAGTAGCGGTAACTGTAATGCTTCTTGTTGCAAAGCATAACGTTGTTCAAATGGAAGAGGACGAGAGAAATCTTCTTCTTTAAGAGTTGCTCTTGCTGTTTGTACATCTTCACGATTACGTGCAGCTGAAGATCGAATTGCTTCATGAGCGCTACGGTAAGTAGCTAATTCCGTACTAACACTTTCTGCACCCTCAGAAAGCGCGCGTTTAATAAGTGTAAGTTCTTCTAATTTTTGATTTGCAAATGCAAGGGCATCAAATAGTTCTGTTGATAAGTGTGTTTCTTCCGTTTTATCAATTGGAGTATGTAATAAGCTACATGAAGGCTGAACGATCCACTCTTTCGGTGTAATGTGACCTTGTAATGTTTTAAATAAAGAAAGGACTTCGTCAAGATCAGCTCTCCAAATGTTACGGCCATCTATACAACCGACTGCTAAAATTTTATCGGATGGGAATCCATACTCTAAAACTGTGTTTACATTACCTTCTTTACCGTGAACAAAGTCCAATCCAATGCCGGATACAGGGAATGTAATAATTTCTTCATAGTTCTCTTCTACACTATCAAAATAAGTTTGTAAGATAAGAATTGCATTTGGAACGCTTTTACGAATTGTCGCGTAAAGTTCTTTCGCCTCTACTATTTCTTCTTTTGTTAAAGATGCAAAAATTGGTTCATCAATTTGGATGAGTTTTGCACCAGCTTCGTGTAATTCAGTTAATAGCTGTACATAAGGAGCAACTAGTTGATTTAAAATAGTAGCAAATTGCTCTTGTTTATATCCTTTTGCTAATTTTAAGAATGTATAAGGTCCTAATATAACTGGTTTTCCATCAACGCCTAATTCTTGTTTTGCTTCTTCGTATAAGCGAAGTGGTCGATTGTCTTTTAAAGAAATCTCCAATCCTTCTTCATATTCTGGAACAATATAATGATAGTTTGTGTTAAACCATTTTGTCATTTCGGAAGCCACGTGATCTTTAGAGCCACGTGCCATTGCAAAATATACATCAAGATAAGAAGTGCACTCTGAAAAACGAGATGGAATAAAGCCAAGCATGTAGGCTGTGTCCAGCACATGATCATAATATGTAAAGTCGCCAATTGGAACTAAATTGATTCCTTTTTCTTGCTGAGCTTTCACATGTTGAAGAAGAATTTCTTTCATTGTTGTTGAAAATTGCTGCTCATCAATCTTATTTGACCAAAAAGCTTCCAACGTTTTTTTCCATTCTCTGTGTAACCCAATTCGTGGATACCCTAAATTACTTGTTTGAATTGCCATTTAAAATTCCTCCCTAATTGAAAGTAAGCATTTCCGTTTACTCGGAAATGCATGTAACGAAAAGTATAAAGGTACAGAAAATAGCCCTCTCTTCTCGTTCATAACACCTAATCATCATCCGTGAGTCTATCAGTGTTGTTAAAATAGGCAGGTCTCCTGGCTTATGCTTCATATGACTTCTTTCACCTTCCCGTTTTCACAGTGGTATAGAAAAGAAGTCTCTGCACTTACAGTGGCGGGACCGCGTTGGAATTTCACCAAACTTCCCTTTTCAACACGAACTCAGAAATGTCGTGTACCTATTTTCCTTTTGAAAGGAATTTAACAAGCGAATATGATATTGAAACAAATTCTAACATAATTTTTTGAATTTTGTCTACTGTTTTAAAATAAGAATATTTATAAAAACATAATTTTCACCATTATGAAAATTATGATTTTATAAATGGGATGGAATCAAAGGTTCTATGTTTGTTTTCAACATGAATGATGAGGATTTATGTCTAAATAAGAGAGAAGAAATAATAAAGAGCATAAGGCGGTGGATGGTAGGGAGAATGATCAGTGAGGAAAATCCCCACTGATAAAGTGTCAATTTACATTCATTCCTATTTCTGAAAGGCGACCAGCACTTGCATCTTTATGGAGTTCATTTAACCAACGTAATTCAACAGTAATATGTTCAATAACACTGTTGAAAATATAAAGCTGTGCACGCGGAACATTTTCCTTGCTATGTTCGTATATGGATTGCATCGTATGTAAATATTGAATTGTGTCATCTCTCTTTTTTTCTAAAATAGGAATGATTGTTTTTTCATCACCAAAGTGAGAGAAGGATAGTGCTGAATAGATTGGTTTATATATTTGGTTTTTTGCCTCGAATTGCTTTAAAAGCAGTGTATGGAAAAATTCTCTTCCAGTTTCAGTTATATGGAAAATTGTCTTATCTGGTCGATTGGTATCTCGTACAACATTTGTAACCGCAATTGCCCCTTGTTTCTCCAATTGTTCAAAGGCGTAATAGAGGGATCCTTTTGCGTATTTAATATAACAATTCATTTGTCGTTCTTTCATTATATGCTGCACTTCATATGGATGTTTATCTCCTTCGAGTAGCAAGCCGAGAATGACTAATTTCATGCTCACGCTGTCTCAACTCCTGTAATATAAACTTTATACATATTATAAACGGTATATCTCTTTATCGAAAGAGATATACCGTTTCATTTTGGTGTGTATTAACTTACCTGTTTCTGTTTTTTCTTTGTTCCCGTTAAGAGACGTTCTTTACCCATCAGTATAATACAGATAATACTTAGAACAGCTGGGATAAGCGCCCAGCAAAATGTATCGGCAATAGATGTCCCAAGTGCTTGTTTAATTCCATCCAATATTTGAGGTGGAATTTTTTCAGTAGCATGTGGTGACAATAAAAAGCTTGTGTCTCCACCTGTTGGTACCATTTTTTCTAATTCTGGAGGGAAAACAGCTTTTAATTTATCAGTGAAAATCTGATTTTGAATCGTACCGAAAATTGTCACACCAAGAGTCATTCCAAGAGAACGGAAGAAAGAGTTTGTTGATGTAGCAGAGCCGCGATCTCTCATTTCTAAATTGTGAATAGAAGACATACTTAAAATAGAGAATGAGAAGCCAACTCCAAGCCCAGTTAGAATCATAAAGGTTGTTACGAGTGTACGTGATGTTTCTAGTGTTAATGTGCCAAGTGAATAAATCCCAAGTACAAAGAAAATTCCAGATACGATCATAATGTTACGGTAACTTGTTCGAGACGCCAATTGTCCACCTACTTGACTTCCGACTACAGAACCGACCATCATTGGTGTTAAAATTAATCCTGCATTAGATGCTGAACCGCCAAGAACGCCTTGGACAAAGATTGGAATGTAAACTGTACAAATAATAAAAGTTGCTCCATAGAAAAAGGCAACACCTTGGCTCGCTGCAAATAAGCGCTTTTTAAATAAATGGAAAGAAATAATTGGCTCTGTTGCTCGTCTTTCTACGAAGAAGAAGATAATAAGCATAATAGCAAAAGTAGCAAATAAGCCAAGAATCATATTAGAATTCCAAGCATATTCCTTACCACCAAGTTCTAGAGCAAACATTAAGCAAACAATGCTTATTACAAGTGTAATGGCACCAGCCCAATCGATTTTTTGTTTTCTATATTGTAGAGATTCTTTGTAGTACTTCGAGATGAAGAAGAAGGAAATAAGCCCTAATGGAATATTGATATAAAAGACCCAGTGCCAACTTATATAATCAGTAATATAAGCCCCTAATAAAGGACCGAATACGCTTGATGTTCCAAAAACTGCTCCAAATAGTCCAGTCATTTTCCCTCGTTTTTCCGGCGGGAATATATCATACATGATTGTGAATGCAATTGGCATTAAAGCGCCGCCACCAATTCCTTGAATCGCTCTATAGATACTTAACTGTTCAATACTTGCTGCTGTACCGCAAAGAATAGAACCAAGCAAAAAGAGAAGCAATCCACCGATATAAAAACGTTTACGTCCATACATATCAGATAATTTCCCAAAAATCGGCATCCCTGCCATTGTTGCTACCATATAAGCTGATGTGACCCAAACAAATTTATCAAATCCTCCTAGGTCTCCAACAATTGTCGCCATGGCAGTGGCAACGATTGTATTATCCATTGCTGCCATTAAAATACCAAGTAACAATCCGGCAACAACAAACTTTGTTTTACTTACTTTGTTTTGAGATGCTTGTTCTTGCAAACATACCCCTCCTTTTATATAAGATCAACTGTTCTGTAGGAAAATCTTATTAGTAGTTCGTACTTTAGCATGTCTTTATGTATGACTATAATTTCACTATTCCTTTTATAAGAGAAGATAGTGCCATAAAGAATAGAAAGCATAAATCATATTATAGTCAAATTTGACTAAAAGGCAAATTTTTTTATTTTATCCCGCTATTTTGGGGCAGTAATATTCCCACCTCAAGATTTAGCGAAAGCTCAGAGGTTAGGTGAGAGCTAATAATCAGTGGGGGATGAAGAAAATCTCTACTGAATTAAAGTTTCACTTTATAGCTTTTAATATTGAAGAAACAAAAGGAATCTAGCGAATGAAGGAGTGTATAGCTATTTAAAATGGTTTTTTAATCACGTCGTCGAATAAGATAAAGAAGAAAGATAAAAATGTTGAAGACGTGTATTTTTATTGGAATAAATAGGGGAATGTTTTAAGGTGAACGAATTGGAGAAGGGTAGTTTATTATTTAGGAGAGCAGAATAAATTTGTACAGATAATACCATCTGGAATGAGGTGAATTGTGATTGTGAAAATGTGGGAAATAAGTCTAGATAAAGAATTGTTTCCGTTGTCTTTACAACCTGTTATGTGGATGGAAGGTGGTTCTAAAGAAGTTACGAGCAAACAGTCTAATCCAAATGTAGCGGTAACATTACAAATTCGCAGTAAAAAAGAAAAGTGTTTTTCACAAGAAGTTGTTTATGATGTACATGAAATTCTTTTTATTCAATTAGAAGTTGAAAACATAGGAAGCGAAGAAATTTCTTGCGTAATCGTTAGTCATATGATTCGTGATCATTTTGCATATATCCCTAATACATTACAAACGAGTAAAGGGACGGGAGAGTTTTTATTCCAACTTGTAAGGTGGAGGATTGATGAATTACTACCAGGTGAAAAAGCTCAATTAATCTGTCAGGTGAAAGCATCACGTATACAAATCCCGTCTCATATTTCGTTACGTGCTACATACACATTTCAGCAGAAGGGCCGATTATATGGACCACTTCAAACAAAAGAAGCAATATTGATACAACAATAAAAAGGAGCCCCGGGAAGTGGGTTCCTTTTTTAATGCAAATTATGCTTCTTTAGTAATTCTTTTTGTTCCAGGCCTTTTTTTCCTACATAGTTATTTTTATATCCGAAGTATAAAATAAATAAGAAAGAAGCAACATTTATGATAGCATCAATTTGGTCATTTGTAATAAAAGAAAGCCCGAATGATTCAAATAATAGTTTTAATGATAAGAGAAATCCGGCTAAAAAACGAATGACGTCTGAAATATTTTCTCTTTGTAACATCTTTTTCTCCTTTCGGTAATGGATATATATATTATAAATACAAATTGAAAGACCGACATAAAACCTTTTTTTAGGTGGTAGAGAGCATCTGGCCATGCAGACCCTTTTCCTGCCCCATGCCAAGTTAAAACAAAGAGAGAAAACAAGTAGCGGTCACTTTTCGTTCTTCATAGCATCGATTTATATGTTGGAAAATCAAAATAGATATATACTATATATATGAAATAGAAAAGAAAATGAATACAAGTTTAAGAGAGAAAATGTACGAAAAATACGTACATTTTTGTTTTGTAAAAAAATATTATTGATATAGAAGCATACAGTATGATTAGTAATGCAAGATGTATAGATGCTCAATCCTTTTTGCTTTACTTATAATTTATATTATATAAAAGGTATTCAGTTATTATTTTAGACGGTAACTTATCCAGGAGAGCGAAAATCATTAGAAGAGCTATGAAATAAAGTGAGAACTCAATCGTATAACATAGAGATTAAAAAAATAGAGAATTATAAAAGTTTTTTCGTAACAATTTCATCTCTTTTGTTACAAAAAAATGATTTTTTGTAACAAAAGTCTTTAAAAATAGATTTAAACATCATATAATTGTAATGGATGTGTCAATACATTTTGCACAATGTTTTTTTATTTAAAAGTGTAGGGAAAACAATCTCTACACTTTTCCTTTTGAGGGAACAAAAAGAATATTTGTAAATTGTTGCAAGTAAACCTTTACACTGTGTAAAATGAACAAGAAAAGATTGATAGAAAGAGAGAAGGGGAATGGTAGAATGATAGACGTGAGGAGCCGACGATCACCTTTGATCAGGTGGCTAGTTATAATTGCTATTGCAATTAGTGCTATCGCGGCGGGGTTTTTCATATTTCAATCCTTTACATCACCTGCAAGAGCTGTAGCCACTCAGGTAAACCCAATCCAGCTTGCTAGTGAACAGGTAAAAGTTGAGTTGGATAAAAAAGCACCGGTGAAATTTAATGGGGAAGTACATAAAGTGGCATACTTAACTTTTGATGATGGGCCGAGTGAATTTCAAAAAGAAATTTTAGATATCTTAAAGAAAAATGAAATAAAAGGAACATTTTTCATGATTGGTGGAAACATCCCTTCTCATACAGAGAGTGTGAAACGTTTAGTAAAGGAAGGACATTATCCAGGTGTTCATAGCATGACACATGATTATGCCAAACTGTATAAACAAGGACAGTTTGTAGAAGAGATGAAACAAGCGCAGAAAATTGTGAAAGATGTTACAGGGATGGAACCTAAGCTTGTTCGTTGCCCGTACGGAAGTATGCCAGGGCTTAATCAAGCATTGCGGGACCAAATGGCAACAGTAAATATGAAAGAATGGGACTGGACTATTGATTCTTTAGATTGGAAATTACCAGGGAATCCGAATGGTGTAGTACAAAATGTCATTTCAGGGGCTAAACAAGAACGTGAAGTCATTTTAATGCATGAAAAAAAACAAACTGTACAAGCATTGCAAACAATTATTGATGATCTTCGTAAAAAAGGGTATGAGTTTGAAGTGTATGAAGAAGCTGCTCATTTTCCATTAAATTTTTGGCATGATGATCGTATATAAGTAGGAGGAAAAAAAGTTGAAATATAATAAAATAGCAATTGTAGCGGCTTTATCTATGACATTATTAGCTGGTTGTTTCGGACCAAAACCAGAAGAGGAATTATATGTAGCATTTGAAAATGCTGCGAAGCAAGAAAAGCCAATGTTTGAAGACGCGAAAAAATTAGAGGCATTAGAAAAAGAAGGCCAAACATTATACGGTCAAATCGTGCAAGAAGGAAAAGATAATAATCAAGCTGCGAAAGAAAAATTAGATCAAGCAATGAAAAATACAGCAGAACGTGGAAAAGTAATTGATAAAGAAAAAGAAGCATTAAACAAAGCACAAGAAGAAGTGAAATCGGTTGATAAATATGTGAAAAAAATCGAGAATGGTAAGTTAAAAGAACAAGCAGACAAAGTAAAGAATACTTACGAAAAACGATATGAGTCTTTTAAGAAGATGTATGACAACTATAGTAAATCATTAAAGTTAGAAAAAGAATTATTCACAATGCTTCAAGATAAAGGAGCAAAATTAAAAGATATTAGTGAGAAAGTAAAAACGGTGAACCAATCTTATAAAGATATTGATGCTGAAAAAGATAAGTTCAACGAATATACAAAATCATATAATACAGAAAAAGTAGCATTTTATAAACAAGCGAACATTAAAATAAAAGAAGAGAAGAAATAAAGCAGGTTGGCCATTATGGCCAAGCCTGCTTTATTTCTTTGTATACGTACGCCGATACCAAGGAATTGGTTCGCTTAATTTTTTTTCCTGTTTTAGCGCTTCCGGCCCAATAAAATCTTGAAGCGTTTTTTTTGCCACTGCTAAAGAAAGAGTTGTTTTGGGGTTTCTATAGGAAGATTCAAGGCTACCGAGATGTGGGAGAGTACTGAAATCATCTTTTGTAGGAGGGATATGGAAAAAATAGTCACCTAACCGAACGAGAACATCTGATTGTTGCTGACTAAAACGTGGATTCCTAGAGAAATGTAATCCTTCTTTTATTGCTTTCTTTTCACTAATTAAACGTTCTAAAGCAATCTTTTTCAACCAATATAAATATTTAGGATTTGTAGCAGCTTTGGCATGCCGGTTCACAATGAAAATAGATTGAGCTAATTGATCAATAGAATATTGTTTGTGTGATTGAGACTGTGGTTGTGAAGGTTTCATAGTGGGACCCCTTTCTAGTTTTTCAATATTATAGCATAAATAAAAGTAGTTTTTATTATATACAAAAAATGATTGTATACATTTTCAATATTAAAGCAATATTGTTACAAAAAACAACTATTTTGTATAATAGTGATAGGAATGATTTCTAGAAATTTGATAATGAAAGAGTGAGAAGTGTGAAAGATATATTGAAACAGCAATATGCCATTATTGATATTGGTTCAAATACAATGCGATTGGTGATTTATGAAAAACAAAATGGAGGCTTTTATAAGGAAGTTGAAAATACAAAGGTTGTTGCACGATTAAGAAATTATCTAATAGATGGTGTGTTAATACAAGAAGGGATGGATATACTGCTGCAAACATTACTTCAATTTCAAGAAAGTACAAGGTTTCACGGATTACATAATGTGCTTTGTGTTGCGACAGCAACAATTAGACAAGCAAAGAATCAAGAAGAAATAAAAAAACTTGTAGAAGGAAAAACTGATTTTGTGCTTAGGGTATTATCTCAATATGAAGAAGCACGCTATGGTTACTTAGCTGTGATGAATTCAACTTCTTTTACAGAAGGAGTTACTGTCGACATAGGTGGGGGAAGTACAGAGGTTACATATTTTCGGGACCGAGAAATTGTAGAATATTATAGCTTTCCTTTTGGAGCGCTTTCTTTAAAACAACAATTTATTCATCGTGAGACACCAACCACAGAAGAATTAGAAGAATTAAGAAGATATCTATGGTATCAATTTCAAACGTTACCTTGGTTAAAGGAAAAAAGACTACCCCTTATTGCTATAGGTGGGAGTGCTCGAAATATGGTGAAAATTCATCAAAATGCAATTTCTTATCCGATAGCAGGTTTGCATTTATATAAAATGAAGGAAGCAGATATAAGGGATGTGAGAGAGGAACTAGAAAGTCTTTCTTTTACAGAATTACAGAAGTTAGATGGGTTAGCAAAAGATCGAGCTGATACAATTATTCCAGCGATAGAAGTATTTTATATGCTAACAAATATTATACAAGCCCCATCATTTGTATTAAGCAGAAAAGGGTTACGAGAAGGTGTTTTCTATGAGGAACTTACAAAAAAATTAGGTATTTCTTATTATCCAAATGTAGTAGAGGAAAGTTTACACTTATTGTCCTATGAATATGAAATGGATATGAAATTTGTCGTTCAACTTATTAAGCAAGGAACGTTAATTTGTACACAACTTGAAGAGTCTGAAATTATTTCTTTTTCAGAAAAAGATTGGGGTATATTTTATCAAGCTGCCAAAGTATTTAATATCGGGAAATACATAGATACAGAAGCAAGCCGTCTGCATACATTCTATTTATTGGCGAATAAAACAATCGACGGCATGATACATAAAGAACGTATTAGACTTGCACTCATCGCATCTTATAAGTCGAAAATGCTATTTAAACAGCACTTAACACCATTTGAAGGTTGGTTTGATAAGAGTGAACAGAAAAAAATTCGATTGTTAGGGGCAGTTTTACAATTTTCAGCTGCTTTAAATGTGAGACAAAGGGCGCTTATTGAAAAGATTAACGTGGAAAAAAATAAAGAGAAGCTTGTATTCCACATTGTTTGTAAACAATCAGCTTTAGCAGAAAAGGTACAAGCAGAAAAGCAGAAAAAGCAGTTAGAAAAAGTATTGAAGATGAATATTGATTTAATATTTGAAGAGGAATATTAAGTTGTACGGATGTCTTTACAGAAGTTTTACACTTCGATAAATTGGAATTTGTTACAATAAATGTAACTAAATTATATTGAAAAAGTTTCAAGGGAAGTGTGAGGGGAATTGGAATTGATGAAGGAAAGCTCTGTAAATTTGAATGATACTGCTTACTATAATAACCGTGAATTAAGCTGGCTTGCTTTTAATGAACGTGTGTTACAAGAGGCACAAGATGAAAGTAATCCACTTTTAGAAAGATTAAAGTTTATTAGTATTTTTAGTTCAAATTTGGATGAATTTTTTATGGTACGTGTTGCTGGATTAAAAGATCAAGTAAAAGCGGGCTTCAATCAACCAGAAAATAAGGCTGGATTAACACCAAAACAGCAGCTAAATAAAATTGCTACGAAAGCTCATGAATTGATGACAGTTCAGTATAATACATTTAAAAATACTGTGCTGCCAGCGCTTGGAATGGAAGGTATTGAGCCGTTAACATTTCAAGATTTAACGAAAGAGCAACGTGAGTTTATTGAAGAATATTTTGACGAACAAATTTTCCCAGTCTTAACACCTGTAGCGATAGATGCATATCGTCCGTTTCCGATGCTTTTAAATAAAAGTTTAAACTTAGCTACTATTCTCTATGATGAGAAACAGGTAGAGGAAGAGAACAGAACAAAGCTTGGTATTGTCCAAGTACCTTCATTACTCGAGCGTTTTATTTTTTTGCCAAGTGAAGATCAAAAACATAAATTTATTTTATTAGAAGACGTAATTAGTAGTTTTACTCATAAATTATTTACAGGATATAAAGTATCCTCGGTCACTCGTTTTCGTATTACGCGTAATGCGGATTTGACAATACATGAAGAGGGTGCACGTGATTTATTGAAAGTAATTGAAAAAGAGTTAAAAAAACGTAAGTGGGGGACGGCTGTTCGTTTAGAAATTGGAAAAGAACAAGTAGATGAAAGAGTTTTAGCTTTATTATATGAAGTGTTAGAGGTAAAGGATGAAGATGTATATATGATGGAGGGACCATTAGATTTAACATGTTTATTTTCCTTATACAAAAAATTAGCACCTTTATATGAACATCTTGTTTATCCAGCTCTTATTCCGCAACCGCCTCAAGATTTAGACGATGAAGAAGATGTATTTGAGAAAGCAATTGAGCACGATATTTTATTGCATCATCCATTTGAATCTTTTCAGCCAGTTGTTGATTTTGTGCGTGATGCGGCAGATGACCCGAATGTGCTGGCTATAAAACAAACGTTATATCGTGTAAGTGGAGATTCTCCGATTATTCAGGCATTAAAGACCGCAGCGGAGAAGGGGAAACAAGTAACAGTGCTTGTTGAATTAAAGGCTCGTTTTGATGAAGAAAATAATGTCCATTGGGCAAAGGAACTTGAACAAGCGGGTTGCCACGTTATTTATGGTGTAAGTCATTTGAAAACACATAGTAAAATTACACTTGTTGTACGAAGAAAAAACGGAAAAATTGAAAGATTTGTACATTTAGGGACAGGAAACTATAATGATGCGACTGCAAAGCTATATACAGATTTTGGCTATATTACATCCCGGAAAGATTTTGGAGTAGATGCAACAAATTTCTTTAATTATTTGAGCGGTTATACAACGAAACCTCATTTTCATCATTTGTCAGTGGCTCCTTTTGATATACGCCAGCAATTTATGGAGCTAATAGATGAAGAGATTCGCTATCATAAGCAATATGGTAATGGACACATTATTGCTAAGATGAATTCATTAACAGATAAACCGTTGATTCAAAAGTTGTATGAGGCATCACAGGCTGGAGTGAAGGTGGAACTTATCGTGAGAGGAACATGTTGCTTACGCCCTGGTATTCAAAATGTAAGTGAAAATATTAGGGTGATTAGTCTCGTTGGGCGCTACTTAGAACACAGCCGTATCTATTATTTCCATCATAATGGAGATGAAAAAATTTATTTATCTTCCGCTGACTGGATGACAAGGAATATGGAAAAGCGAGTAGAAATATCTTTTCCAATTCTAGGCCTTGAAATGAAGGCAAGAATAAACAATATTACAGCTTGTTTTAGCAGATAATGTAAAAACGCGTGAACAAAACAAAGATGGTGAATACTATTATGTAATCAATAATAGTTCGCAAGAGATTGATAGCCAAGTGAAATTATTTAAGATGGCTTATCAAAATACTGATGTAGAGTAATGTTTTGTATATATGAAATAGTTAATAATAACTTATGAGTAAGTACCTAGTACTAAGATTATAAGGATATTATATATGAATACAAATTGAAAAAAACGACATAACTCCTTTTTTTAGGTGGGAGAGAGCATCCAGGTATGCATAGGAGCGGTCAATCCCACTTCCTGCTCCGTGCAACGGTAAAACAAAGAGAGAAAACGAATGCAGATCACTTTTTGTTCTGTATAGTAGCGGATTATATATTGGAAAATCAAAATGGATTCATATAGAAAAATGATCAAATAAAATTTCAATTAATAGAAATGAATGAAAAAAGCCTCTTATATAAATAAGGGGCTTTTTCATAGTTTTTGTTTATATCAATAATAATACGGCTGGCATGGCCCTCCGTAACAAGGAAACGGTGTTGGCGGATATGGAGGATAGTAAGATGGTCTAGGACCGAATGCTAATGCTCCGCCAAGTAGGCCGCCAGCAAGTCCTGCTAAGAATGGAACACCGAAGAAGGGTAAGAAGCGTGAGTCACTTACTGGGCCAATGGGTCCTGAACGAACTAGATAGGGCTGAGGATATGGGTACATGTAAAAACCTCCTTTATTGGACTCATTGTTATCATATGGTGAAAAAGCATGGATGAGCGAGTACAAGAAAGGATATATGAGAAAATAGGCAATTATAGGTTACAGGTGCTGAAGGGTGAATACTGTAATTTCAGGCCTGGACAAAAAACGAAATGGAACACGTGTCCTTCCAAGACCGCGATTTACATAAAGGAGTAATTCTTGAATATGATAAAATCCCTCAATGTAATGTTTTGCTAGTGCTGGGGTAATGATCGCTCCTAAAAAGGGAAGTTGTACTTGTCCACCATGACTATGTCCAGAAAGTTGGAGGTTTACTGGGAAGTTTGCAATTTTAGGTGCTATATCAGGTTCATGTACAAGCACAATTGTATATAGCTCTTTTTGCACATGGTGTAATGTTACCTCGATTTCTGGTTTACCAAGAAGCATGTCATCGATTCCGAAAATAGAAATTTCACTATTATCGAATAAACGAATACGTTTTTCGGTATTTTGTAATACTTCAAAACCTGCATCACTCATAATTTGACTATAGTATTCGGTTCCATACCCACCATGATCATGGTTTCCATAGATTGCAAATTTACCAAAGGGTGCACGAATATTTCGCAAAATTGAAGAAACAAAGGGAGTTTCGCTATATGTTTGGTAGTCATCGATTAAATCACCAGTAAAAAGGACAATATCAGGCGCAGCACTATTTATTTTTGAAACGATTGTTGAAAGGTGCTGGAGAGAAAAATAGTATCCTAAATGTAAATCACTAAATTGGACGATTTTCATACCGTGAAAGTTTTTGGGAATAAGTGGAGAACGAAGGGTATGATGTGTGAAAGAAAGAAAGTTCGGCTCTATATATTTTGCATAGTAATAACCGAGACCAGCTGTAATACAAGTATAGAGACAAGTGCGTATTCCTGTTTTTATAAAGTTTCTTCTCGTTATTTGTTTCATAGGAATATGAGCGAACCTATAGTATACAAAAGGAAGTTTATAAGATATACAGGCAAATCATTATAGGTCACTTGGCTCTCCTTTCCGTTTATTTCTTGTTCTAGAATTATATTTTGAGATATCGAAAAGTAGTATATATAAATACAAATTGAAAAACCGACAAAAACCTAATCTTTAGGTGGGAGAGAGCATCCGGCCATGCATAGAGGCAGTCAGATTTTTTTCCTGCCCCATGCTAAGTGAAAACAAAGAGAGAAAACCAGTGCGGGTCACTTTTTGTTCTGCATAGCAGTGGATTATATGTCGAAAAACCAAAATGGATTTATATAGATTATAAGAAATATGGCAATGAAAGTGATTTACTTATCTAAAGATATCAGAAAAATTTAAAAATATAAAGATTTCTATGAAATAAAGTGGTAAAATGAATGTGTATTCATTTTTAGGGAGGGGAAATTTTGAAAGAAAAAGTAGCGATTATAACAGGTGGTTCAAGCGGAATGGGAAAAGGGATGGCAGCTCGTTTTGCAAAGGAAGGAGCACGCGTTGTTATTACAGGGCGTACACAAGAAAAGCTGGAAGAAGCGAAAAAGGAGATTGAGCAATTTTCAGGACAAGTATTGACAGTACAAATGGATGTTCGAAATATAGAAGATATAAAAAATATGATTGAATATGTTGATGAAAAATTTGGACGCATTGATATTTTAGTAAATAATGCAGCAGGTAATTTTATTTGTCCTGCGGAGGATTTATCGATTAATGGTTGGAATGCGGTTATTAATATTGTGCTTAACGGAACTTTTTATTGTAGTCAAGCAGTAGGGAAGTATTGGATTGAGAAGGGCATAAAAGGAAATATCATTAATATGGTAGCAACGTATGCATGGGATGCAGGACCGGGTGTCATTCATTCTGCTGCGGCGAAAGCAGGTGTGTTGGCAATGACAAAAACGCTCGCTGTTGAGTGGGGGCGTAAATATGGTATTCGCGTCAATGCAATTGCTCCTGGACCAATTGAACGAACAGGTGGTGCGGATAAATTATGGATTTCAGAAGAGGCAGCCAATCGTACACTGCAAAGCGTCCCGCTTGGTCGGCTTGGTACGCCAGAAGAAATTGCGGGTTTAGCTTTTTATTTATGCTCTGATGAGGCAGCGTACATAAATGGAACGTGTATGACAATGGATGGTGGACAGCATTTGCATCAGTATCCATTTTAAAGGGATTATATAAAGTGAAACGTGGGGATTACTGCCCATGAATATGAGGTAAAATGTGACGGATTTGTGACATATGAAAGAAAAGTGTTTACAACAGGTTTTTTATAAGGTATATTTAAGACCTCTTTTTTCTTCATAGTAGAATTGCTAATTCCCCTTAGCATTTTACCCCTCTAATCCCTTCAGGAAAACTGAAGGGATTTTTTATTATTTTTCTATACATACCGTGTTATAATTTTTGAAAAGTAAAGGGAGGGAAACATTTTGGTAGATGCATTAGATGTGATGAGTAATTTAGATAAAGTCCTTCCTTATTATCAAGCTATTTTTAGTGCTGATGAGCATACAGTAATTGGATATGAGGTAGTAGGACGTATCCAAACGGAAGAAGGGATACAAAGTCTTTCTTCTTTTTTTCATGATGATTCCATTCCAGGTGAATTTCAACTAGAGGCGGATAATGTCATAGTAGAAAAAGCATTAGAACGTTACTTGGAAACAGATCAAAAATTTTTATTGTTTATACATCGGGGTGCGAACATATTAATGAATGATGAAGATGAAAGTTTACTTCATTTGCTGTTAATGTATGAAAAAAAAGGATTGAACTTAGGGAATATCGTTTTAGAAATAACAGAGCATGATTGTAAGGAAGATATAGAACAATTTAATCACTTACTTATGTATTACCGTACATATGGCATTCAAATTTCAATTAATAAAGTAGGGACAGGTACGAGTAATCTAGAACGAATTAGTGTGCTGGCACCTGATATTTTAAAGGTGGACTTAACGAATTTAAGACAAACTGCACTTTTACAATCTTATCAAGATATTTTATATTCTTTGTCTTTATTAGCAAGAAGAATTGGTGCGACATTATTATATGAAGAAATTGATGCTTTTTACCAACTGCAATACGCTTGGAAAAATGGTGGAAGATATTATCAAGGGGATTATTTAAAAAAATGTTTACCTGATTTTATTGAAGCGGATATTTTAAAAGAACGTCTTGGTAATGAATGTCATCAATTTATTCAACATGAAAAGAAAAAACTACAAAAAATTTATCAATTAACGGAAACATTGCGTAATCAAGTTGGGAATGTTTTATCTAAGCAGAAAAAGAATGAAGACGTTAATGATTGGTTATTGCATTTTAGTCAACATGTATCGCATTATAGTTTTCGAATCTTTATTTGTAATGAAGACGGCTTTCAGCAATCAGGAAACATTATGAAAAAAGATGGTGAATGGATTGTTATGCCAGAGTATTATATGAAAAATTGGAGCTGGCGTCCGTATTTTTTAGAAAATATAATGAAAATGAGATTTGAAAATAAAGCAAGACTCTCTGATTTATATGCAGATATAGAAACAGGAGAGATGGTACGAACATTTTCCTTTCCAATTGACGATGAACATTTTTTATTTATTGATTTGTCCTATGAATTTTTATACGAAGAAGATGTTTTATTTTAATGCGCGAAGCAATTCGTGCATTTTTTTGTTTGTTTTTAGCATAAATTGGTAATAGTGAAAAAGATGGCAAAAATGCTGTCTATCATTGTAAAGATTTTACGAACGAAACCATCCCTTTCTTTACATAATCATTGTTACAATGAATACTACAAAGACAAGCTCTGTTAAAGGAAGGTGAAAAAAATGAGAAAATATGGAATTTGGTTTGTTCTATTTTTATGTGTTGCCTTTCTAGTTGGGTATAGTGTTACAACGGTTCTTGGTAAAGAAGAAATAAAAGTGGATCGAAAAGAAGTGTTTACAACCATTCAAAAGGGATATGAGGTACAATTTTCAATTCGTGGGAAGCATTTATCAATGGGGAAGATGTATGATGCACTATCACCTTATTTTACAAATAACTTTCTTCAAGTTTTTACAGATGAAAATAGTAACGGTGACAAACAAAGTGGTGAACATTTACTTCCTACAAAAGAAGCTCCTTTTTCTTTTACTTCTCAAACAAAGTTAGCATTTGACGAAGAACATGGGCTTTTATACGTATATGAATGGGTGAAAAATGAACAATATCAAATTATCACGTTGCAAAAGGAAGAAGGGAAATGGAAATTAGCTGGTTATCATGAGAGTCAGGAGCTTTTAATAGAAATGAAAAAATTACAAGAGTTGAAAGAACAGGAATAGGTGAATCATTGCCTATTCCTGTTCTAGATTTAGTAACTGTTGTAATTTTTCAATTTGAAAACCAGAGACAACTTCCCCATCAATGACAACGGTTGGAGTTGAGTATGAGTTATAGTCATATAAAAGACGGTCGCGAGCAGCGGTATCCTTTTTGACATCAAATTCTTTGTATGTTATGTTGTTGTGTTTTAAGAATTCTTTTACAATGGTACATGGTGGGCAATCTGGTTGTGTATAAACCTCTATTTTTTTCATTATAAATCCTCCTCTTTTTCTGCTTTTTATTATATTCCGCAGCTACAAAAACCGCAATAAAGGAAAAAAAAGATTTCCTTTCCGCTTTTTACTTCTTTTTTCGACAAATTTTAGTTGAGTTTCTCGTCAAGAAGCTTTATCCTAGAGTGTGGAACATTTTTTCTGTTATGACGGATAGAATGAGTATAGCTGTAAAACCTATTGGTAGGAAGATTAGAGAAAGGGGAGATTTCATGTCTCTACTCCAAGGAATTTTAACTCGACTTGTTAGTCTACAAGAACAAGCTGAAAGCGGTGAAGTAGCACAACGCTATTTTGAAGTGAACGGTGAACGCAAATGTAGCGTGAAATTTTTCGATAAAAGTGAAATGTATGAGTTAGAAGTGTATCAGCAAGGCGAAAAGCCACAAGTGTATCAATTCGATAACATTGATATGGTTGCAATTGAGATCTACGATATTATTTCTTGATACATACAAAAAAGGTACCGCGAGAAGCGGTACCTTTTTTGGTGATTTTAATAATAACTTCATTCTTCATTAATGGGTAGTAAGAGGATAAGGAATTAAAGAAGATATGTGGAGATAACGATTTGTAAAAGCTTGATGGAAGTTTCACTTTATATGTATAAGATTTTTTGGTTCTTCCTACACTGGTATTAAAAGTTTGAAGGGAATGTGGAGTGTGGAACGATTACCAATTGTTGTTTGTCCAAAATGTCATATGTCATTTGAAATTGTTCATGTGCTAACAGCTCAGTCTAATCAGAATGTAATTTATACTTGTCCAGCATGTAAGTATTCCATCCGAAATATAGAAACAAGTAAAGGATAATAAAGTCATATTTTCCTCTTTTGTCCCATACAATGAGAATGCAAAAAGTCTGTCTAATCGAAGGGACGTGACTATGTGGACGGTGAGCATCCATTTTATAATGTATCAGAGAGGAATATGAATTTTGAAACGGTTTTCTCACGCATCTGTAATTTTATTAAAAGAGATCCACGCAATTTATATCGACTGTCTATTGGAACTGATTCACAAGCACATCAAAAAGATACTCGTTTTATTACGGCAGTGCACATTCATCGTGTTGGGAAAGGAGCATGGGGATGTTTAAAACATAAAGCAGTACATAAAAGACCACCTACCTTACGTGAGAAAATATATTTAGAAACACAGTTTAGTCAAGAAGTCGCCTGTTTGTTTACACCGGAACATATAAGGCGGATATGGGAGATTTTACATCCATACGCTCATGAAGGAGCTGGATTTGTAATGGAAATTCACTTGGATATAGGAAATAATGGATTAACAAAAGAATTTATTTCGGATATGACAATGAAGGTGAAGGCGATGGGGCTGACTGCAAAAATTAAACCTGATGCTTATGCAGCTTTTAGTTATGCAAATCGATATACAAAGTAAAAAACTGAATTTTTTATCTATTAAACTAAGCGAATATTTTATATAATAAATAATAAGAAAAAAGCATAAGGAGAGGAGTATATGCAGACGGAAGTTACTTTAACAAACGAAGAAAAAAGCTTGCTGTTAGATATTTTATTTCGTCAAAACTACGCTACTGAAATTCTAGCTGTTGAGCTTACAGATATTGAAATTGGTTTAAAAAAAGCTGATATTTCCCAATATAGAAGAATTACAAGGTTATTTAATCGATTAAAAAATGAAGGATACTAAGAGCTACCAGAAAGGTAGTCTTTTTTTTGTGTTCTATGGTAAAATAAACTGTGTATCATTATTTTTTGTTGTAATAAATAAGGACAAAATAATAATATGAAAACGCTATCATAAGATATGAGTAGAAATGGGAAATAAAGTGAAACTTTTAGCTGTGGATATGATTAACTTCGAACAGTAAGGTTCTTATGAATAGTCTATTGGAGATCATGTTAGCAGGAAAAAGGGAGAAAAAGTGGGGGATATAAAATGATTAGTATTCCGAAAGATGAGTTTCAACAAGTTCTTGTAAAGGATTTAATGATTTCATCAGAAAAAGTTGCACATGTTCAAATTGGAAATAGCTTAGAACATGCTTTACTTGTTCTTGTAAAGTCTGGATATTCTGCGATTCCTGTTTTAGATCCCATGTATAAATTGCATGGATTAATAAGTACTGCGATGATTTTGGATGGTATTTTAGGGTTAGAACGCATTGAATTTGAAAAGCTTGAGGATATGAAAGTGGAGAATGTAATGAAAAAGGACATTCCGAATCTTGGACTTGAAGATTCATTTGCTAAAGCGTTAGAAATGACAATTGATCATCCATTTATTTGTGCTGTAAACAATGACGGGTACTTTGAAGGAATTTTAACAAGGCGTGCTATTTTAAAATTGTTGAACAAAAAAGTAAGACAGTATAATCGATAAAGAAGGGTAAGCGACTTCGAATAAAAAAGAAGTCGCTTTTTTATCATGCGTCTCTTTTCCATTGTGTATAGGGAACAGCGTCAACAAGTATAAAAGGTTAAGTGAAATGTCAATTTATCCAAGCTTCTTGAAAATAAAAAATAAATATCGCATGTTAGAGAATAGTGCAACATATATATTGAGGTTAGATGTAAGATAAGGAAAGAGGGAGAAAGTTGCAAATTGATGATTTTCAAATGATGGTTGTTTTAGCACAGGAATCCAATATGAGAAAAGCTGCGGAGCGCTTATTCGTTTCACAACCTGCACTCAGTCAACGATTACAATCAATGGAAAAACAGTGGGGAATGAAATTTTTTATCCGTTCTCAAAAAGGCCTGACAATTACACCAGAAGGGGAAAAAGTGGCCAATTATGCGAAAGATATGTTGCAAAGGGAAGAGGCAATTAAAAGTGAATTAGCAATCTATCGTACGGAAACATATGGGACATTAAAGATAGCTGTGGCATCTGTGATTGGCCAATATTGGTTACCACCTGTTTTAAAGCGGTTTGTACAAAAATATCCATTTGTTAAAATTTCCCTTTTCACGGGATGGAGTAGTGAAGTACAGAAGCAATTCTATGAAGGGGATGTTCATGTAGCTATACTACGAGGGAAACAAGAATATAAAGGGTATAAACAGCAATTATTTGAGGATGAGCTGTATTTAGTTGACACAGAAATTAAAGATATTTCTATGTTGAAAGATACAAACAGACCGTTTATACAATTTAAAAGCGATTCCACATACTATGGACAAATACAAAATTGGTGGTATAGTTTATTTTCTAATCCTCCTAAACGAACGATTGTAGTTGATCAAATTGAAACATGTAAGCAGCTCGTTTTAAATGGAATTGGTTATGCGCTGTTGCCTTCTACTGTGTTAAAAGAAGTAAGAGAAAAGACATATAAAACGCCTGTTCAATTGACTCGAGAAACGTGGTTATTGACAAGCGATTCTGCAAGGCAACTTAAGCAAGTGCAAGCATTTTTAGATATTATAGAAGAAATTCAAATGGAAAAATAAGATTATTGTCTTGCTAGTAGCTCTTTCGTTTGGTAGAGTAACATTATAAATGGATTTAGGAGGCAACAAGCATGAAAATGATGGATGCAAACGAAATTATTTCGTTTATTCAAAAAAGCGAGAAGAAAACTCCTGTAAAGGTATACATAAAAGGGGATTTAAAAGAAGTAACATTCCCTGAAACAGTACAAGCATTTGTAAATAAAAAATCTGGTGTTTTATTTGGAGAATGGTCTGAGATTAAGACAATTCTTGAAGACAATAAAAAGCACGTTGTAGATTACGTTGTTGAAAACGACCGTCGTAATTCTGCTATTCCAATGCTTGATTTAAAAGGTATTAAAGCTCGTATTGAACCAGGTGCAATTATTCGTGACCATGTTGAAATCGGTGATAATGCAGTTATTATGATGAATGCAACGATTAATATCGGTGCAGTAATCGGTGAAGGTTCAATGATTGATATGAATGCAGTGCTTGGCGGACGTGCTACAGTAGGTAAAAACTGTCACGTTGGTGCTGGGGCAGTACTTGCAGGTGTGATCGAACCACCTTCTGCAAAACCAGTTATCGTTGAAGATGACGTTGTAATTGGTGCAAATGTAGTTGTCCTAGAAGGTGTTACAGTTGGTAAAGGCGCGGTTGTTGCAGCAGGTGCAGTTGTAACGGAAGATGTACCGCCATATACAGTGGTTGCAGGAACACCAGCTCGTGTTATTAAAGAAATTGATGAAAAGACAAAAGCAAAAACAGAAATTAAACAAGAACTTCGTCAATTAAACCCAGAAAAATAAAGAACAAAAGCGTAAGGGCAAATAAGCTCTTACGCTTTTTATAAAGTGAAACTTTTACGGGCAGTTGATCACCCACCTAACTTCTTTGCTTTCGCTGAATTTTGAGTTGGAGGTCTTACTGCCCGCGAATAGCGAGATAAATGGTGGTGGAGACATGGCAGTCAGTAAATTTGTACAAATTCGTAGGGATTTACATAAGATTCCGGAGTTAGGGTTTAAGGAATGGAAAACACAACAATATATTTTAGATTATATTTATACTCTTCCTAAGGAATATATTGAAGTTAAAACATGGAAAACCGGCGTAATCGTTAAAGTGAATGGCAGAAATCCAAGGAAAACGATTGGTTATCGTGCAGATATTGATGGTTTACCGATTTCAGAGGAAACCGGGTATGAATTCGCTTCTATTCATGAAGGAATGATGCATGCATGTGGTCATGATATGCATGCTACAATCGGATTAGGACTCTTAACAGCGGTTGTAAATGACAGGATAGATGATAACCTTGTAGTTATTTTTCAACCGGCGGAGGAAGGACCAGGTGGCGCTTTACCTATGTTAGGAAGCGAAGAACTACAAGAGTGGAAGCCTGATATCATTCTAGGTCTTCATATCGCACCAGAGTATCCAGTGGGGACAATCGCAACAAAAGAAGGATTACTATTTGCAAATACATCGGAACTATATATTGATTTAAAAGGAAAAGGTGGACATGCAGCATATCCACATACTGCGAACGATATGATCGTTGCGGCAAGTCATCTTGTTACACAGCTTCAATCGGTTGTTAGTCGTAATGTGAATCCACTTGATAGTGCGGTTATTACAATTGGCAAAATTACAGGTGGTACAGTCCAAAACATTATTGCAGAAAAGTCTCGCCTAGAAGGGACAATTCGAACACTATCAGTTGAATCGATGAGACGAGTGAAGAGCAGAATAGAAGCGATTGTCACAGGTATCGAAGCAGCATTTCAATGTGAAGCTGTTATTGATTATGGAGCAATGTATCATCAAGTATATAATCATGAAGAGTTAACGCAAGAGTTTATGATGTTTGCATCTGAGCAAACGAATATGAATGTTGTTACATGTACAGAGGCGATGACAGGAGAAGATTTCGGGTATATGCTTCGTGATATCCCAGGATTTATGTTTTGGCTTGGGGTAGACTCAGAATATGGTTTACATCATGCAAAGCTACAACCGAAAGAAGAGGCAATCGAACAAACCATTTCGTTTTTAAATCAATATGTAAAATGGAAAGGGAACAGGGGTTAAAGCCTGTTCTTTTTATGTGGAAAATTATAATTTATGATGCATTTTTTTTGTAATTCTAACACAATACTTTATAATGGTAGGTGGAGGAACAAGTTGTTAGTAAGTTATTTTATAATAATTATCAAATAAAATTGACTAAAAACTAATTCCTCTTATATAATACAAGAGTAGACAATATATGATAAAAAATTTACGGAGGTTGATACATATGGCAGAACGTATGGTAGCAAAACAAGCGCCACGCTTTGAAATGGACGCTGTTATGCCAAACAAAGAATTTGGTAAAGTAAGTCTTGAAGAGGTTATGAAACAGGACAAATGGACGGTACTTTTCTTCTATCCAATGGACTTCACTTTCGTATGTCCAACAGAAATTATCGCACTTTCTGATCGTTATGATGAGTTCGAAGATTTAGATGCAGAAGTAATTGGTGTATCTACTGATACAATTCACACTCACTTAGCTTGGATTAACACTGACCGTACGAAAAACGGTTTAGGTGAATTAAAATACCCTCTAGCTGCTGATACAAACCATGTAGTATCTCGTGACTACGGTGTATTACTTGAAGAAGAAGGTATCGCACTTCGTGGTTTATTCATCATTAGCCCAGAAGGCGAATTAATGTACCAAGTTGTACATCACAACAACATTGGCCGTGAAGTTGACGAAGTAATTCGTGTTCTTCAAGCTCTTCAAACTGGTGGACTTTGCCCAGCAAACTGGAAACCAGGTCAAGCAACTTTAAACGTTTAATTTTATTGTGAAATATAGCAGGGTCTAACAATATTTTGTTAGGCCTTTCTCTACATTCGTAAGGGGGGAAAATCATGAAATTACGTCAACCAATGCCTTCTTTAGACGGTGCAACAACAGTGTTAAATGGAGAAGTAGTACGTGAATCACTAATTGGCGAAAAGCCAACACTTATTCATTTCTGGTCAGTTAGTTGTCACTTATGTAAAGAAGCAATGCCAGATATTAATAAATTCCGTGATGAATATAAAGAGCAATTAAATGTTGTTGCAGTTCATATGCCACGTTCAGAAGAAGATTTAAATCTTGAGCAAGTGGAAGCAGTTGCAAAAGAGCACGGAATATCCCAACCGATTTTGGTGGATAACCAACACAAGATTGCCGATGCATTTGAAAATCAATATGTACCAGCGTATTATGTATTTGATAAAAATGGTGTGCTTCGTCATTTCCAAGCAGGTGGAAGTGGAATGAAAATGCTAACAAAACGAGTAAATCGTGTGTTAGATGAAGCGAAAAAAGAAGCTGAATAAGATGGGAAGCTTTCTCTTTACATGCTAGATGGCTTGGAAGGAGAAGTTTCTTTTGATATGTGCAAAGCCTCCTTTTCATTAGGAGGTTTTTGTTTTATTACGCTATTCATGGGTGGTAAGAGCTCCACCTCAACATGCAGCGAAAGTAAAGAAGGTAGGTGGGGGGGAAGAAACCTCCATTGATTAAAATTTCACTTTATAAATAGTAGGATAAATGAGAAATGGGACGTGTACATACTAATTTAGAAATAAAAATCTTACTGAAGGAAATGGAACTGTATGTTTTAGTTTACTTTTTATGCGATAAATGTGTAAAATCAATGTGATATATAGAAAAAAGGGTGGGGAATCAGGTGCAGATTGGCAGTGCAATCTTATGTTTCTTTTTATACGCATATGTTATTATTGCAGCAGTTTATTTCGGGATAAGTTTTTACGCATATCGCTTAACGAATAAACGAGGATATGAAGAAACATATAAATGGGTGAAAGGTTATTTATCACCAGTATTAGAGATTATGAATGGATTCGTTCTTTTTTTATTTATTGGTCTAATTGCCTTTTCGACAAGTCTAGTTGGAAATAAGACAACATTATTTGTAATTGGTGTCACTATTTTTATGCTTTTAGGAATTCGAATAGGAAATGCTGTGTTTTGGAATGAAAGGAAAATTGACGGATGGACAGGTATGCTGATTCCAAGTATGTTAGCAGCTATTGTTACGAATATAGAACATGAATATAATCAGTTACATTTTTGGTTAATCATCGTATTAACAATTCTTTCTGTCCTGTATATAAGTACAGCATTTTTAACGTATTGCGCAAATGAAAAAGGTGATTTTAATGGGATTCGATTTTTTCGGAGTCGAGCGTTATTTTGGAGTGTTCCCACGATGTTAGTCATTGGAATCATTGCACTTGTTGTAAATGGATATAACTTTGCAGGATGGCAAGTGTTTTTAGAGACCTGGTGGATATTTATTATTTCATTTTGTGCATTTTTAGGAGCAACTCATTATTTATTTCATCAACAGCATTATAAATGGGCGCTCTTATTTGCTTTTACACAGCTCTTATTTGCCTTTTTTGGTCAAGAAACATTATTATTTGTGTTTCAAACGTTTAGTTCGTTTGGAAATATTTTTGTTTTTGGTATGCTCATTTGTATTATTGCATTTTATTTGCAGCAGTATTTCTATATACAAAAGCAAAAATAAGTATACGTTGATTACTAGTCTTTGTGGCGAATGTAAAGTATGCTACAATAAAAGTAGACAGGACTTGATGTTATTGGAGGAATTCATGTGAGTGAGAAAGAGAAAGAATTTGCTGTCATCGGACTTGGACGTTTTGGAGGCAGTATTTGTCGTGAATTAGCTCAATTAGGTATGGAAGTAATGGCAATTGATTCTGATGAAGACAAGATAAATGAATTTGCAAATATTGCTTCGCATGCAGTGATTGCAGATTCAACAGATGAAATGGTCTTAAAGAGCCTTGGAATTCGCAATTTCGATCATGTAGTTGTTGCGATTGGTGACAATTTAAATGCGAGTATTTTAACGACTCTTATTTTAAAAGAATTAGGCGTAAAAAATATTACTGTTAAGGCTCAAAATGATTATCATGAAAAAGTGTTAACTAAAATAGGGGCAGATCATATTGTCCATCCTGAACGCGATATGGGAAAACGAATTGCGAATAATATTGCTTCAAGTAACGTATTAGATTACTTAGAGCTTTCAGATGAGCATAGTATTGTAGAAATTATCGCAAATAAAAAAATTGATGGCCACTCTTTAATTGAACTAGATATTCGTGCGAAGTTTGGATTAAACATTGTGGCAATTAAGCGAGGGAAGGAAGTTATTGTTTCTCCTCGAGCTACAGAAAATATTCAATCAGGAGATATTTTAATTGTAATTGGTCATGATGATGAAGTGAATCGCTTTAAGCACTTCTTACGATAGGATATAATGTGAAATAAAAAAGGACAATGCTCGCAGCAAGCATTGTCCTTTTTTTATATTTCCATAATGATTGGTAAAATCATTGGACGGCGTTTTGTTTTTTCATACAAGAATGGTGCTAATGTATCTGTAATCTCATTTTTAATTTCAGACCATTGTGTTGTCTTTCGCTCCATTACTTTTTCTAAATGAGTAGTAATTAAAGTTTGTGCATCGTTGATTAAATCGCTACTCTCACGCATATAAACGAATCCACGAGAGATAATATCAGGTCCTGCTGCAACTTTAAATTCTTTCATATCAATGCTGACAACTACGATAACAAGTCCTTCTTCAGAAAGAATACGACGGTCGCGTAATACAATGTTACCAATATCACCAATGCCGTTTCCATCAATATAAACAGAGCCGGATGGGATTTTTCCAGCAACGTTTGCTTCATCTGAACGTAAGGCAAGAACATCACCATTGTCCATAATGAAGCAATTTTCTTCTGGAATACCACAATCGTTTGCCAATTTCATATGCATACGTTGCATGCGAAATTCACCATGAATTGGCATAAAGTATTTAGGTTTAATGAGACGTAGCATTAACTTCTGTTCTTCTTGTCCACCATGTCCACTTGTGTGAATGTTTGAAAGTTTACCATGAATAACATCAGCACCAGCACGGTATAACATATTAATTGTACGGCTTACGCTAACTGTATTCCCTGGAATTGGTGAAGAAGAGAAAACAACTGTATCACCAGGGATAATTTGAATTTGACGATGTGTACCGTTAGCAATACGAGAGAGTGCTGCCATTGGTTCCCCTTGACTACCTGTGCATAAAATAACAACTTTATTAGCTGGTAGGCGATTTAGTTGAGACGCTTCTATAAATGTATCTTTTGGACAACGAATATAACCAAGATTATGACCAATCTCAATTGCTGCTTCCATGCTTCGGCCAAATACAGCTACTTTACGATTGTTTTCAACAGCAGCTTCTACAACTTGTTGTAAACGATGAATATTGGACGCGAAAGTTGCAAAGATAATACGTCCTTCCACTTTGCGGAAAATATCTTGAATGCTATCACCGACGCGGCGTTCAGACATTGTAAAGTTAGGTACTTCACTATTGGTACTATCAGATAAGAGACAAAGGACACCGTCTTTACCGATTTCTGCCATTTTCGTTAAATCTGCTGGTTCCCCTACTGGTGTGAAATCAAATTTAAAGTCTCCCGTATGAACAATTTGCCCTTGCGGTGTTTTCACAACAACTCCATATGAATCTGGAATACTGTGCGTCGTACGGAAGAAGGAAACAGATGTCTTTTTGAATTTAATAACATCGTCTTCTTGAATTTCGTAAAGTTTTGCTTTACGAAGTAATCCGTGCTCTTCTAACTTGTTTTTAATTAAGGCGATTGCCAATTTCCCACCATAAATTGGGATGTTCACTTGGCGTAATAAATAAGGGATTCCACCGATATGATCTTCGTGACCATGTGTGATAAATAACCCTTTAATTTTATCTTCGTTTCGTACAAAATAAGTGTAATCAGGAATCACGTAATCGATTCCGAGAAGTTCGTCTTCTGGAAATTTAATTCCAGCATCAATTATAATAATTTCATCTTGAAATTGGACAGCATATGTATTTTTGCCGATTTCACCGAGTCCACCAAGAGCAAAAACGGCCGCCTGATCATTTTTTAGGAATTTCATAAATTATACGATCTCCGTTAATGTTAAATCAGCATTTTGCTTTTCGTATTCAAGATGAGCGCCAGTAACAGATTGGACAAACTCAATATTATATGCGAACTTTTGTAATTTTGTACGAACGTCTCTTTCAGATTCCGCTTCTAAATATAAAACTTTTGTATTTTCACGTACTGGAACCTCAGTCATTTTTTCTTGATAGAATACTTTAAAAATCATTGGGAAAACCTCTCCTTGTCTATGTTTTGCATTATCTGTTACCTATTATAAAGCAAATAGTCATGATTTTCATGTTTTTTCGAATGAGAATGAAGAAAAAGCCCGAAATGGGCACGATTTAAGCCATGGTCTTTTTACGGACTAAATCGTTTAAATATCGTTTTAACTTTTTCTTCAGCTTCTTCAGCATGATTACTCCTTCCTTTCCTTATTTCAAACATGCATACTTATTTTTTGTTTAGTCAGTAGTAACTCTTCATCTCTACATACTAGGAAATCATAGAAGAGAAATGAGGGAAGTGCTGTCCGGATATTCAAGGGTTTTATTGGCTCGTGCAGATGTAATCTTATGTTACGTTTTTGGCTCTCACAGGCAGTATGCCCCCCAGTTATGAATATAGTATGAGATAGATTAGAAAAGAAAATTCATTCAAACAAACATCAATGTTCTTTTGATAGTATATGCATATTGTGCGAATAAGGTTAGGAAGTGAACGCTTTCTTCACAGATGTTTAATATGTTATACTTTTTTTTAGGATTTGAAAAGAAATAGTCAAGGTAGGAACATAGAAGGGCTAGAAAGGGTTTTGAAAATGAATGATAAAATCGTCTTTTTTGATATTGATGGAACATTACTAGATCATGATAAAAAAATTCCGCAATCTACAAGAGAAGCCGTGCGTATGTTGCAAGAAAAAGGAGTACATGTGGCAATTGCGACAGGGCGTGCGCCTTTCATGTTTGAAGATATTCGTAATGAACTTAATATTCATAATTATGTTAGTTTTAATGGCCAATATGTTGTATTTGAAGATGAGGTTATATTTAAAAATCCGCTACATTCTAATACGTTACATACATTTACAAGATTTGCAAAGCAAGAGGGATACCCGCTTGTTTATTTAGATCATAAGGATATGAAGGCAACAGTAGAATATCATGATTATGTAAAAGAAAGTTTCGGAAGTTTGGAGTTTGAACATCCAGTATATGAACCAGGTTTTTATGAAAATCGTGATATTTATCAAACGCTTCTTTTTTGCCAAGCAGGTGAAGAAGAAAAGTTTCTTCATGATTATCCAGATTTTCACTTTATTCGTTGGCATGCATATTCGATGGACATTATCCCAAATGGTGGTTCAAAAGCAAAGGGAATTGAAAAGTTTATTGAGAAATTAGGATTTAAACGTGAACAGGTCTATGCTTTTGGAGATGGGTTAAATGATTTAGAGATGATTGAAGCGGTAGGAACAGGTATTGTGATGGGGAATGGTCATGAGGATTTGAAAAAACTTGCTAATTATGTGACGAAAGATGTTAGTGAAGATGGGATTCTTCACGGCTTACAGTGGGCTCATTTATTGTAACAAAAGAGTATGGGAACCATTTCATTATAAAAAAGCAGGAGCTAAAGCTTCTGCTTTTTTGTTATTTTATCTTTCGAATGGTTTTGCATCATCAGGGGATGCAAAAGGGTTTTCTTGATTAATGTGGTCATAGAACATTACGCCGTTTAAATGATCAATTTCATGTTGAAATACAATCGCTGGTAACCCTTTTAAACGTAATTTTACTTCTTCACCATCGATAGTAGTCGCTTTAACTGTGATTCGTGTGTAACGCGGAACGTAGCCGGGAACTTCACGATCTACAGATAGGCACCCTTCGCCGCCCGATAAGTATGTACGTTCAACGGAGTGACTAATAATTTTTGGATTGAATAAAGCATAGCTGTATAATGTCTCATTTGTATCAGTAACATGAACAGCAATCATTCTTTTTGAAATGCCAATTTGTGGTGCAGCAATCCCGATTCCTGGACGTAAATTATATTTTTCAACCATTTCAGGGTGTTGACTGTTTATTACAAGTTCGATCATTTCTTTAAGAGTACGTATATCTTCTTCACTTGCTGGCAGAGGTACTTCTTCTGCTACTGCTCGTAGAATGGGATTTCCTTCACGAATTACATCATTCATTGTAAGCATTCACAATCTCTCCTTTCTCCTTTAGTCTACCAAAGGAGCTGAAAAAAGTCATGATAAAGTACATAGCCTCTATATATAATTGGAGAGAATTAAGAGTATGCCGGGTGCGGCACTTTCTTCATCAGAGTTCGTTTAGTAAAAAGAAAAGACGGCATAGCCGCCTGTTTCTTTCTATAGTTGTTTTGTTTTACATTAACGAATGCAAGCAGCACCAACGATAATTAAAAGGATAAACAATACAACGATTAAGGCAAAGCCGCGTCCGGATCCTCCTCCGCAAGAACCTCCATAGCCATAGGAAGGATATGAACAAGTTGGATAGCAATATGTGTATCCGTACATGAGATGACCTCCTTTATCATTTCCCGCTAACACTGCGGTTATTATAATGTATGGGAGAGTGATTAGGAGTGTATAGACATTCGCCTAGAAAAGGAAGAAGCGATTGCATATTTTTGTTGTAAAGAGAGAAAAACTAAGAAGAATTAATCGTTTACATATTATTCTACGATGAAAAGATGGTTAAAAAGGGAATAATATAACAGTAGGTTATTGCTTACTAATACAGATGTGAAAATGAAAACACCTATGTACAGTGGAAACCTCAATGTTATTCATAAAAAAAACGTAACCAAAGTAATTGACATCGTGATTAGAATAGTTGTAAACTAAAAAACGTGATCAAGATTGTATTAATATGTTTCTGAAAAAACATTAGTACAGATTGTTAGGTACACAAAATTATTCTCAACCGGCGAGGTTTCCTGTCGGTTTACATGGTTGCGTTTTCTTTCTAGCTAGTTGCTAGTGAAAGCGTTTCAGAATATGGTTCAAGAGAGGAAGAGGTGAACGGAATGGGTACTAAAACAAAAAAGACCCTATTTAATGTTGATGAGCAAATGAAAGCTATCGCAGCTCAATTTGAAACATTACAAATTTTAAATGAAAAAGGCGAAGTTGTGAATGAAGCAGCAATGCCTGAATTAACTGATGATCAATTAAAAGAATTAATGCGCCGTATGGTGTATACTCGCGTACTAGATCAACGTTCTATTTCTTTAAACCGTCAAGGACGTTTAGGTTTCTACGCACCAACAGCTGGACAAGAAGCTTCTCAATTAGCAAGTCATTTCGCACTTGAAGCAGAAGACTTCATCTTACCAGGATATCGTGACGTTCCACAATTAGTATGGCATGGTTTACCATTATACCAAGCATTCTTATTCTCTCGTGGACACTTCATGGGTAACCAAATGCCTGAAAATGTAAATGCACTTGCTCCACAAATCATCATCGGTGCGCAAATTATCCAAACTGCTGGTGTTGCGTTAGGTATGAAATTACGTGGTAAAAAATCTGTTGCAATTACTTACACAGGTGACGGCGGTGCTTCTCAAGGTGACTTCTACGAAGGTATGAACTTTGCAGGTGCATTCAAAGCTCCAGCAATCTTCGTTGTTCAAAACAACCGTTATGCAATTTCTACTCCAGTAGAAAAACAATCTGCAGCAAAAACTGTAGCGCAAAAAGCAGTAGCAGCAGGTATTTACGGAATTCAAGTAGACGGTATGGACCCATTAGCTGTATACGCAGCAACTGCTTTTGCTCGTGAGCGCGCAGTAAATGGCGAAGGTCCTACTTTAATCGAGACTTTAACATTCCGTTATGGTCCACATACAATGGCTGGTGATGACCCAACTCGTTACCGTACAAAAGATATCGAAAACGAATGGGAACAAAAAGATCCAATCGTACGCTTCCGTGCATTCTTAGAAAACAAAGGCCTATGGTCTCAAGAAGTAGAAGAAAAGGTAATCGAAGAAGCTAAAGAAGATATCAAACAAGCAATTGCTAAGGCTGACCAAGCTCCAAAACAAAAAGTAACTGATTTAATGGAAATCATGTACGAAAAAATGCCTTACAACTTAGCTGAACAATATGAAATTTACAAAGAAAAGGAGTCGAAGTAAGCCATGGCTCAAATGACAATGATTCAAGCGATCACTGATGCTTTACGCGTTGAAATGAAAAATGATCCTAACGTACTTGTGTTTGGTGAAGACGTTGGTGTAAACGGCGGTGTATTCCGTGCTACTGAAGGTTTACAAGCTGAATTCGGTGAAGACCGTGTAATGGATACTCCACTTGCAGAGTCCGGTATTGGTGGACTTGCAGTTGGACTTGCACTTGAAGGATTCCGTCCAGTTCCAGAAATCCAATTCTTCGGTTTCGTTTATGAAGTAATGGATTCAATTTCTGGTCAATTAGCTCGTATGCGTTACCGTTCTGGTGGACGTTGGACTGCTCCAGTAACAGTTCGTTCTCCATTCGGTGGTGGCGTTCATACTCCAGAACTACACGCTGATAGCTTAGAAGGATTAGTGGCTCAACAACCTGGTCTAAAAGTTGTTATTCCATCTACTCCATACGATGCAAAAGGTCTTTTAATCTCTGCGATTCGTGACAACGATCCAGTTATCTACTTAGAGCATATGAAATTGTACCGTTCATTCCGTCAAGAAGTACCAGAAGGCGAATACACAATTGACTTAGGTAAAGCTGATGTGAAACGCGAAGGTACAGATGTATCTGTTATCGCATATGGTGCGATGGTACACGCTGCATTAAAAGCTGCTGAAGAACTTGAAAAAGAAGGTATCTCTTTAGAGGTTGTTGACTTACGTACAGTTCAACCATTAGATATCGAAACAATCATTGCTTCTGTTGAAAAAACAGGCCGCGTAGTTGTTGTTCAAGAAGCTCAAAAACAAGCAGGTATTGCAGCAAACGTTGTAGCGGAAATTAACGACCGTGCTATCTTAAACTTAGAAGCTCCAGTTGTACGTGTTGCAGCTGCTGATACAGTATTCCCATTCTCTCAAGCTGAGAGCGTATGGTTACCAAACCATAAAGATATTGTTGAAGCTGTTAACAAAGTAATGAACTTCTAATTTTAGTTTTTCATGTGCAAAAGAAATCAGCACATGCTGATTTCTTTTGTGCTTATTCCATAATAATGATATGAATCAGGGGGCTGAATTCCGTGGCATTTGAATTTAAACTACCAGATATCGGTGAAGGTATCCACGAAGGTGAAATCGTAAAATGGTTTATTAAACCAGGCGATGAAGTAAACGAAGACGACGTACTTCTTGAAGTACAAAATGATAAAGCAGTTGTAGAGATCCCTTCTCCAGTTAAAGGTAAAGTACTTGAAGTACTTGTAGAAGAAGGTACAGTTGCAGTAGTAGGAGATACTTTAATTAAGTTTGATGCTCCTGGATACGAAAACCTTAAATTTAAAGGTGACGACCATGACGATGCTCCAAAAGCAGAGGAAGCAAAAGCAGAAGCTCCTGCAGCAGAAGCTACTCCAGCAGCAGCTGAAGAAATAAACGAGCGCGTAATTGCTATGCCATCTGTACGTAAGTACGCTCGTGAAAAAGGTGTAGACATTCATAAAGTAGCTGGCTCTGGTAAAAATGGCCGCGTTGTAAAAGCTGACATCGATGCATTTGCAAATGGTGGACAAGCAGTAGTAGCAACTGCAGCTCCAGCAGTAGAAGCTCCAGCAGCAGCGAAAGAAGAAGCACCAAAAGCACAACCAATTCCAGCTGGTGAATACCCAGAAACTCGTGAGAAAATGAGCGGTATCCGTAAAGCGATTGCAAAAGCAATGGTTAACTCTAAACACACAGCTCCTCACGTAACATTAATGGACGAAGTAGATGTAACAGAACTTGTTGCTCATCGTAAAAAGTTCAAAGCTGTTGCAGCTGACAAAGGTATTAAATTAACTTACCTTCCATACGTTGTAAAAGCTTTAACATCTGCATTACGTGAATACCCAATGTTGAACACTTCTTTAGATGATGCATCTTCAGAAATCGTTCATAAACATTACTTCAACATCGGTATCGCAGCTGATACAGACAAAGGTCTATTGGTACCAGTTGTTAAAGATACAGATCGTAAATCTATCTTCACAATCTCTAACGAGATCAATGAGCTTGCTGGTAAAGCACGTGACGGTCGTCTAGCTCCAGCAGAAATGAAAGGTGCTTCTTGCACAATCACAAACATTGGTTCTGCAGGTGGACAATGGTTCACTCCAGTTATTAATCACCCGGAAGTAGCAATCCTTGGTATTGGCCGTATCGCTGAGAAACCAGTTGTGAAAAACGGTGAAATCGTTGCAGCTCCAGTATTAGCATTATCTCTAAGCTTTGACCATCGTTTAATTGACGGCGCAACTGCTCAAAAAGCATTAAACCAAATTAAACGTTTATTGAACGACCCACAATTATTAGTAATGGAGGCGTAATAACAATGGTAGTAGGAGATTTCCCAATTGAATTAGATACAGTCGTTGTTGGTGCAGGTCCTGGTGGATATGTTGCAGCAATTCGTGCAGCACAATTAGGTCAAAAGGTAGCAATTATTGAAAAAGCTAACCTTGGTGGCGTATGCTTAAACGTTGGATGTATTCCTTCTAAAGCATTAATCAATGCAGGTCATCGTTATGAGAATGCAAAACATTCTGATGACATGGGTATCATTGCTGAGAACGTAACAGTTGACTTCACAAAAGTTCAAGAATGGAAAAACGGCGTAGTTAAGAAATTAACTGGCGGTGTTGAAGGCCTTCTTAAAGGTAACAAAGTTGAAATCATTCGCGGTGAGGCTTACTTCGTAGATGCTAACACATTACGTGTAATGACTGAAGATGCAGCTCAAACTTATACGTTTAAAAATGCTGTTCTTGCAACTGGTTCTACACCAATCGAAATTCCTGGATTCAAATACTCTAAACGTGTTATCAACTCTACAGGTGCTTTAAGCTTACCTGAAATTCCTAAAAAACTTGTTGTAATCGGCGGCGGTTACATCGGTATGGAATTAGGAACTGCATATGCTAACTTCGGTACTGAAGTTACTGTAGTAGAAGCTGGCGATGAAATTTTAGCTGGTTTCGAAAAAGCAATGAGCACAGTTGTTAAACGTGCTCTTCAGAAAAAAGGTAACGTAAACATCCATACAAAAGCTATGGCTAAAGGCGTTGAAGAAACTGAAAACGGCGTAAAAGTTAGCTTCGAAGTTAAAGGCGAAGTACAAACTGTAGAAGCAGATTATGTATTAGTAACTGTAGGTCGTCGTCCAAACACTCAAGAAATCGGTCTTGAGCAAGTTGGAGTTAAAATGACTGACCGCGGTATCATCGAAATCGATGAGCAATGCCGTACAAACGTACCAAACATCTATGCAATCGGTGATATCGTTCCTGGACCACCATTAGCTCACAAAGCTTCTTACGAAGGTAAAGTAGCTGTGGAAGCAATTAGTGGACATGCATCAGCTATCGATTACATCGGAATTCCTGCAGTATGCTTCACTGATCCAGAATTAGCATCTGTTGGTTACACTAAGAAACAAGCTCAAGAAGCTGGAATGGAAGTAGCGGTTTCTAAATTCCCATTCGCTGCAAACGGCCGTGCATTATCATTAAACAGCACAGACGGTTTCGTACAACTTGTAACTCGTAAAGAAGATGGTCTTCTTGTAGGTGCGCAAGTTGCAGGTGCAGGCGCTTCTGATATTATCTCTGAGATTGGTTTAGCTATCGAAGCTGGAATGACAGCAGAAGATATCGCTCAAACAATCCATGCTCACCCAACATTAGGTGAAATCACAATGGAAGCAGCGGAAGTTGCTCTTGGAATGCCAATTCACATTGTAAAATAATATGAAGTAGATAAAAAATCACTTTCTAGATATTAGAAGGTGGTTTTTTATTTTTTATGTTAGGTAAGCTTTTTTAATCTCCATGCTGGAAGGAAATAAAGTTATTAGGATGAGATAGAGGATTGAATTGGAGGAAAGAATAATATTATTAATAGAAGTTACATTTTATCTTCCCATTCGTAGATAGTAGTGTAGTAACCCACATTTAATGAAAGCAAAGAAGCTGTCAAGATAAGTGATCTATAAAATCTAAGTTCTCGAGGACTGAATAAAATTTCAGTGTATTATAGAAAAAATAAAAACAACAAATAAGAGGTGATTCTTCGTCACCTCTTATTTGCTGTTTTTTATTGTTCATTTTTAAATTGGTACATTTCTGGGCTTATACTAGCGTCATTATACAGGAATAGTATGACATCAGGATTTAATTCTTTTAGATCTTTTATTATATTTTTACTAGCTGCAAATCGTGGATCGATAAATGTTATTTGTTCAAAATGTTGAGCAAATAAGGGATATGTTGCATCAGCATAAGAATCTTTGATAACTACAGCATGTAATTTGTTTTTTGCTTTCGAATTTAGAATATTAATTTGTGCATAGTCTGTTTGATAGACCGCTGCATAATTTGGTGCAGGTTGTTTTTTATCCTTTGCAAAGAATTCTTTCATTGGTACTTTAGTTGCTTGCTCAGATATAGGCCCAATATATACGGTGTAATCATCCCAAGCATTTGGATTTTGCTTTAATTGTACATAAGGGATTTGTTCAGGAGTTTTTATTAAATTATACAGTTGTTTATTCCAACTTCCAATAAAATCTCCATTAGGTCTTTCAGTAATGAATTTATAATTATCTCGATTTACTTTATCATCTTTATATATCTTTGAGTGATCAGATATATAATTCATTGCATATTCATATCCATAAAACGCACCTTTCATATTCCAATGATGGTCTGTTTTAAAGTATAAACTTTCTAACTGTTCACGGCTAAACTCTTTTTGGAAGAATGGCAGAACATCAATAACAGGAAAGTTTATATTATTTAATGCTTGTACAAGGTAATCGCGATGTTTTTGGTCATATCCACGATCTACGTATGGTGGATATCTATATGAAAATGTCGTTAGTTTACTTGGTGCTAACATAAAATAAAACTCAGTTTTTGGAAACTGATTTCTTAAATTATCTAATTCATTTACAGATTGCTTCATTTGTTCACGTTCGTCAGTTTTTGTTGGTTCAGATAAAATAAAACCATCGTTTGCAACATATTTTTGATTTATAAATGTTCGGTTGAAGTGCATTTGTAAATTTGTATATGTTTTAATAAAGAAATCTCGAACTGCAATATGATCTGTAAAGTGTAACTCGGTATCTTTGAAGTATTTTCCTGATTTTAAACCATCTTTAGTTAAGACAGGATCAATAGCTAGATCCCTATTTTCAAAATTAGAAAAGGTTTTTTTATCCAAGTAAATAATTTTTCCAGTCCATATACACATTCCGAAAATAACAATTAAAAATCCTGTAATTAATATACGGTTGTTTAAATTTTTCATAGCTACCCCTCCTTTAAAAGCGGAAGTAAATAAATGGATTATACGTTGCATTTGTTAAATACATCATAACGATTATTAGCACACTTAAATAATAAAGTGGAGATAAAATTACTATCCTTTTTGTTGAAAGCATAGTTTTCAGCCAAGAAAAAATTGGAGCTGAAGTAACAATTGCCAGGAGAAAAATTCCCCAATAGTTCATGACATAGAAGTAACTCTTAATGTCTGTTAATGGTCCATTTATTCCAAACATTGTTTGGAGAAATTCAAAACAGTAAGCAAAATTATCAGCTCGGAAGAAAACCCATCCAATGATTACTAAAAACATAACGTATACATGTTGGACCGGGCGCCACATATTTTGTAACACTTTCTCAAAACCGGCTTTTTCTAAAGCAATGAGACATCCGTAATAAATTCCCCAAATCATAAATGTCCAACTAGCTCCATGCCAAAAACCTGTTAGTGCCCATACGATAAAAAGATTACGATAGACTTTCCAGCTGGATACTCGGTTTCCTCCAAGTGGAATATAGACATAATCGCGGAACCACGAACCAAGTGAAATGTGCCAACGACGCCAAAATTCAGAAATGGATTTTGAAATATATGGATAATTGAAATTCTCTAGAAAATCAAATCCAAACATTTTTCCTAATCCAATTGCCATATCACTATACCCAGAAAAATCAAAATAGATTTGTAGTGTATAAGCGATAGCACCAATCCAAGCGGTAGAAACACTCATGGTTGCTGGATCCATGGCGAAAATTTCATCGGCAATAGCGCCTAATTGATTAGCGATTAACACTTTTTTTCCTAATCCGATGATAAAACGTCGAACTCCTTCAGAGAATTTATCGGCATCAACTGTTCGGGTGTGTAGTTGATGAGAAATTGTATTATAACGAACGATTGGCCCAGCAACTAATTGAGGGAAAACAGTAAAGTACAATGCGAGATCAAAAATATTACGCTGAGCATCTACTTTCTTCTTATATATATCAATGATATAACTCATAGCGTGGAAAGTAAAAAAGGAAATACCAATCGGCAATGGAATCTTTTCTAATACAATGTTTGTATGAAACATTGTATTTATATTATCGATTAAGAAATTAGCATATTTAAAATAACCTAAAATAGCTGTGTTTATAATAATAGCTAAAGTTAAGAGCGTTTTTCTACTAAGTATAGTTGCTCTTTCTTTGGCAAGCCAAATACCAAACCAATAGTTTATAAAAATAGAAAAGAGCATGAGAAATACATATATTGGTTCTCCCCACGCATAAAATAATAAGCTAAATAATAGAAGAACAATATTTTGCAATTCTTTGCGAACAGTGTAATATACAAATAACACTGCAGGTAAAAACAAACATAAGAATAAGAGGTTACTAAATACCATTTATGTTAAGTCCTTTCTGTAAGTTTATAGGCAGTCAGTAAAATATTATATCACAATTATAGAAATATAAAGAGTTTAATCTTGCTATAATTATCTGTTTAATGGAAGTTCTTTGCTCTCATATGTAAAATCTTTTTTAAAAGAAGAAGCATCCTAGCTGTCCTTTAGATTTGGGACAGCTAGGATGCTTCTTACGTATATTATGTAATGATTTTTTTGAAATGCCCATATATATTGTAATAAACTAGGACATATGAAAGGGGGCAACGACTTGAAAATATCACTTGTTTCGATCTTTCATTTTATTATATGGGGCGGGTTTTCATTAGTGTTATTATTATCAAATCGTGATAAAGTACATTACAAAGTATTACTTTTTTTTATATTTTTTTATTTAGCTTATGTTATTGCACATTTTATGTTGCACTCCAGAAAAGAGGCAGTTTGTTGCACCATTGGAAATAGTATGTTCTTTTTTTTCATTAAATATCTCTTTTTCACAGGTTAGCGTTTATAAAAATACATTGTTCTTCCATTAAATAACCTTAATTCACCTTCTAATTTCTTGGCTAAAAAACGGCAGAATTCATTCGCTTTTCCTTTATCTCCAAATGTGGCAGTAGAAGGTAAGGAGATTTGAACGAAAGCTTGCTCGTTTTCTATTCCAACCCCCACATAAATAGAATTATATCGATCATGACTAGATTTTAGCTCAAGTGTAGTATCAGACGTATCAAGTATTTCGTATGGAAATGCCACGTTAGTATATGCATAGCTAACTTGCACACCGGTTTGGGAAGTAATTTCTTTATAATAACGAAAAAGTTGTTTTACATCTTCTAATGAGATAGCCTGTTGTTTAGATTTAGGTACAAGTTTAATAAATGCATGTTGCATAAAGATTTTCCTCCTGACGTAATATATATATTTATTTTAACACTGTTGTAAATTTTTTGACAATTAAAAAGGGATCATTCCTCGTTTTGTTTAATATATACAAGTAGAAAGTGTTGTGAAGAAAGGAGGGAGTAAATGTTTGAAAAATTGTATGATGAGCATGAAAGTGTGAAGGTACGATTTCTAGGATTTATGACACATGAGAACCGTTATGACTTTGGGGTCATTTATACAAATATGTTTTTTGGGAAACCTCTTGTCGTGTGCATGCAAACAGGGAGAGCAACTCTACTAGGACAAGATGATGTAGATAATGTTCAACATTTACAACAGGTCTTTAAATTACAATCGGAGGAGGAGGCGGATGATTTAGCACAGTTCTTTAAGTTTCTTGTACCACCTACTTCTTTACATGCTGAATATGAAGAATAAACAAAAGGGAACAGTCGTACTTATTAAGATATGACTGTTTTTTTGTTATTGTCTCATACTAATGTAAAATAAAATTTTTAATGTGTTATACTAAAAACCTATTGACGTAAAAAGTATAACATATTAAAATAAAGACAGAAAGTTAAGCGGTTACAAAAGTTTTTGGGATTATAAACTTAGGGGGAAATAAAAAATGGGAACAATCGTATGTCAAGATTGTGAAAGTACAATTGCACACTTCGAGGATGAGAAAGTAACGGTACTTTACGGGAAATGTGAATTTTGCGGATGTGATCACAAGGAGCATACAAAAGCCCAATAATATATAGGAATCTTGCAGCTGAAAAAGTTTTTAGGACCATAAACTTAGGGGGAAATGAAAAATGGGAACAATCGTATGTCAAGTTTGTGAAGGAACAATTGCACACTTTGAAGATGAAAAAACAACAGTACTTTATGGGAAATGTGGATCTCATTGTGAATGTGATCATAAAGAACATACAAAAGCCCAGTAATATATAGGAAGTTTATGAATATAAAGATTTGAAACTATAAATGAAACTCAGGGGGAAATAAAAAATGGGAACAATTGTATGTCAAGCTTGTGAAGGAACAATCGCACACTTTGAAGATGAAAAAACAACAGTACTTTATGGGAAATGTGGATCTTGCGGATGTGATCACAAGGAGCATACAAAAGCCCAATAATTAAAAAGGCGCCTGCACATTGAAGTGACCCCTGTCAAGTAGACTGTATTCAAAAAGCACAACTAAGTAACCTGAGTTCTATATTTATATGGACT